>JAOZLN010000058.1 GCA_029934845.1 Candidatus Sabulitectum sp. | reverse complement strand
TCAAACATCTCGAATTCCATCTACACCCAGTAGTCTTTCTCTAGAGCACGGTACTGAACAGCTTCAGCTATGTGGGCACTTGTAACTTTCTTTGCCGCTTCAAGGTCGGCAATGGTTCTGGCCACACGAAGAGTTCTGTAGTAACCCCGTGCGGAAAGCCCGAATCTGGCAGCAGCTGTGTCGAGAAGTTTTCTGCCTGAGGAATCAAGTGAGCAGTGATTCCGGGTGAGAGTACTGGACATGTGCGCGTTGCAGTGAACACCGGTTACTGCCTGGAATCTTTCAGTTTGTATCGTTCTGGCTTTTATGACCCGTTCTCTGATCACTGCACTGGTCTCCCCGGATGGGTTCAGTTCACCAAGTTCACTTCTGGGTACTGGAAGAACTTCCAGATGAATATCTATCCTGTCAAGAAGCGGGCCGGATATCTTCCCCAGATAACGCTGCACCTGAGATGCGCTGCAGTTGCATGATTTTGCAGGGTGAGTAAGATAACCGCACGGGCAGGGATTCATTGCAGCTATGAGCATAAATCTTGCAGGAAGCTCTACACTGGCCGCCGACCTGGAGATCACCACTTTGCCTGATTCCATGGGCTGGCGCATTACCTCAAGTGCGCCTCTTTTGAATTCAGGAAGCTCGTCCAGAAAAAGAACTCCGTTGTGGGCCAGACTCACCTCACCAGGGCGGGGGTTGGTGCCGCCTCCGGCAAGACCGGCGGTTGATACCGTGTGGTGGGGCGCACGGAATGGGCGGTGGGTGACTAGAGCCTGACCCTCTGGAAGAATACCTGCAACACTGTGTACTTTGGTGGTTTCAACAGCTTCCTCGCGGGACATGGGTGGTAAAATACCGGGGAAACGAGCCGCCAGCATAGTTTTTCCTGACCCCGGAGGGCCTATCATCAGAACATTGTGTCCACCAGCTGCAGCGATCTCGAGTGCTCTTTTAGCCTGCTGCTGGCCTCGGACCTCGGAGAAATCTGCAATTGTCAGCTGCGGTTGATTCAGTACTTCCGATTCTGTTGATTCCTTTAAATTGTTCAATCCCTGAAGAAAAAGTGAGACCTGCTCGAGGTTGTCTGCGGCAAAAACCGGAACAGGAGATGCGATTACAGCTTCCCCTGCATTAGCAGTGGGAACAATGAAACCTTCCAGGCCCTGACCGTTCAACCCGGCTGCCATGGGAAGCACGCCTTTTACAGGCCGCAAAGAGCCGTCAAGAGCCAACTCGGCAAGGAAGGCATACCGAGAGACCCTGTCTCGCGGGACAAAGCCTGATGCCGCAAGCAGGCCCATTGCAATGGGAAGATCGAAGGCTGCACCCTCTTTCTTACGACCGGCAGGAGCAAGATTTACAGTAAGTTTCTTGGAAGGCAGTGAGAACCCGGTGTTGCCAATTGCAGCCTGAACACGCTCACGGGATTCTTTTACTGCGTTGTCGGGCAGGCCTACAATGGTGAAAGTAGGCAACCCCCGTGTAAGGTCAACCTCGACGTCTACCTGAAAAGCATCAATTCCAACAAGACCCACACTGCGGGTGAAAGCAAGCATAGTACCCCCCGGTTACTTGCAGTAACCGTTACTTACACAGGAAATGCAACAGGGGAGGAATTGCTTCCTCCCCTGAATGTTATTTTGGGGCTGCTTATTCCCCTGCTGTAACCTCAACCTTGATCATCACATCACCCTGAGTAATGCTGTCCACAACATCCTGTCCGGAAGTCACTTTGCCGAACACTGTATGCTTGCCATTAAGGTGTGGCTGAGGGGCATGTGTAATAAAGAACTGGCTGCCGTTCGTACCGGGACCGGCATTGGCCATGGAGAGAGAACCTGTTTCATGCTTCAGGGGATTGCCGGAAAATTCGTCCTGAAAATTGTATCCTGGCCCGCCCATTCCTGTACCTGTGGGGTCTCCACCCTGAACCATAAAGTTGTTGATCACACGGTGAAAAGAAACACCGTCGTAAAAACCGTCTTTCGCCAGAGCCACAAAGTTGTTAACCGTAACAGGGGCGAACTCAGGAAAAAGATCAATATTGATCGTACCCTTATCGGTCTCGATCTTTACCTTGTAGACGATGTCTGTCTTGATGTTCATTGCCGGTGGGGCACTGTACTGCTTTGCCATGATTCTCCTATGCTATGATGTTAACGAGTCTACCTGGAACTACTATAACTCTTCTGGGAACAGATCCCTGCAGGTAATCCTGTATCTTTTCTCTGTTAAGAGCGATCTTCTGGATCTCTTCACTGGAAGCACCAGCAGGAACAAATATCCTGTCTCTGATCTTTCCCTTGATCTGAACTACTATTTCAACCGTATCCTTTACAAGATCGTCTTCTATCCATACTGGCCATTTCCTGGTATGTACGGATTCTTCCATACTTCCAAAACCTAAAATATGCCAGAGCTCTTCCGTAACAAAAGGCGCGATGGGAGCAAGCAATTCAAGGAAATCTTTCTGAACCTTCCTCCAGCTTTCGGCAACAGATCCTGCCTTGCCTCTGTTGGCAGAAAGAAAGTTCAGGAACTCCATCATTGCGGCCACGCCTGTGTTGAACTGAAAGGTGTCCACGTCTTCCGTAACCTTCTTAACAGTTCTTGCAAGTTCATATCTCAGCTCTTTGTCAAACACTTCATCTGTGCCGGTGTCTTCAAGTTCTGCTGTGTCCAGAAACAGATTCCATATTCTTTTTACAAACCTGTAGGTACCAGCCAGACCGTCTTCACTCCATTCGATCTCTGCTTCAAACGGGCCCATGAATACGATGTAAAGTCTTAATGCATCAGCCCCGTATTTAACCACCATCTCGTCAGGAGTAACAACATTACCCTTGCTCTTGGACATCTTCTGATGGTCATAGCTGATAAGCATTCCCTGGTTCTTCAGGCTGGTAAACGGCTCTGTAAAATCCACCATCCCCGCATCAAACATTACCTTTGTCCAGAATCTGGCATAGATAAGGTGCATTACTGCATGCTCTGCTCCGCCTACATACAGATCAACAGGAAGCCACTTCTTTACCTCTTCAGGATCAAAAGGAGCATCTGTACAGTTGGGAGAGGCGAATCTTAAGAAATACCAGCTGGAGCAGGCAAAACCTGCCATTGTGCTTGTTTCCCGCCTGGCCGGTGCGCCACACTCCGGGCAAATTGTGTTTACCCAGTCTTCACAGGCGGCCAGCGGTGATCGCCCGGAATCATCCGGTTCATAGCTTTCCACATCCGGCAGAACTACAGGCAGATCTCTGTCTGGAACAGCACCACACTTCTTGCAGTGAATTATTGGAATTGGGGCTCCCCAGTACCGCTGCCTGCTTACCAGCCAGTCTCTGATCCTGTATCGGGTCTCGGCCTTACCGAAGCCATTGCTCTTAGCGTGCGCAGCCATGACTTCTCTGGATTCCTCCGAGCTGAGCCCGGTAAACTGACCACTGCTGATAAGTTCACCATCGGCGACAGTAGCTTCTTCGACAACACCCTGAGGCGCTCCACCTGGTGCTATTACCTCGATAATTGGCAGATCATACTTTTTCGCAAAGGCATGGTCTCTTTCATCGTGGGCAGGTACAGCCATAATAGCTGCGGTTCCGTATCCTGCAAGCACGTAGTCTGCAGTCCATACTGGTATCTTTTCCCCATTGAATGGATTTACTGCATAAGCGCCTGTAAAAATTCCGGTTTTCCCTTTCTCGCTGGCCACCAGTCGTTCAAGATCTGTCTTTGCGCCGGAAGCCTTTATGTACTGTTCAACATCTTTTTTATACTTGTCTGTTGTTATGCCGGGAAGGTCTGGATGCTCCGGGGCAAGAACGCAGAATGTTGCGCCATATATGGTGTCTATTCTTGTTGTATAAACAGGAAGTTTGATGGTTCCATCATTCTCTGTATCAACAGTAAACACTACCTCTGCTCCGTAGGAACGACCTATCCAGTTCCTCTGCATTGCTTTGATGTTCTCCGGCCAGTCCAGGCCGTCAAGTTCATCAAGCAGTCGGTCTGCATAATCTGTAATTTTAAAATACCACTGGGGCAATTTCTTTTTAATTACTTCCCCACTGCACCTCCAGCATATTCCCCCGGCGGATTCTTCATTGGAGAGAACTATTTTACAATTGGGGCAATACATCTGGAAGTTGTCTGACTGGTACGCCAGTTTCCGATCAAACAAAAGCAGGAAGAAATACTGTGTCCACCTGTAATAATCAGGGTGACTTGAATTTATCTCTCTGTCCCAGTCGTACCCGGCTTCAAAAAGCTTCATCTGCCTTTTGTAGTTCTGCGTGTTGATCCTGGTTACCTCAGCAGGATGCATACCAGTCTTGATAGCATATTCTTCCGCTGGCTGCCCGAATGCATCCCAACCCATGGGATGAAGAACATTGTGCCCGTCCATTCTCTTCTTGCGACAGATCACATCAGTAGGAATGTAGTTTCTGCAATGTCCCACTGATAGCCCTGCTCCGGAAGGATATGGAAAGTAGTCCAGACAGTAGAAATTACTCTTTCCCGGATCGTCTCCTGTTTTATACAGATCCCATTTCTCCCACATGGGAGACCACTTCTGCTCTAATTCCTTGAAATTGTATTTATTCAAATCCTGGCCTCCTGTGTATGTTAGGTGGAAATATACAAAATGAATGCAAAATCAGGTTGTACTCAGTGAGCCAGATTCAGAAAGAAAGTTAGATCTCTACCTGCAGAGGAAGCAAGAGAACATCCTGCAGCTTCCAGAATCCTGAAAATGATAGCTGCCTCTGTTTCTGAATTAAACCGCCCTGATTCAAGCTTCTGGTGAATCTCAACGCTTGTGAGTAACTGAAAAGACTCATCCAGCCCCTGAAGAGACAGGAAGACACCAGACTCTTCATTGTCCTCAGATTTCCAGGCCTTGAAACGAACTACAGCATCAATAACCGCCAGCTGACAGAGCAGAGCAAAACACTGAAGCAGTATATCGGGCATGATCAGCACTGGAGGCATTTTATCTGCAAGGGCGAGAGATGGCGGGCGAAGCCCCTTACCTGCAAAAATACTGTGAAGTCGGGTAAGAAATTTATCAGGATAAACCTCCATGAAATTATCCTGATTAATCTGAACTGAAAGTTTAAGAAGATTAGTGATCCTGGATGCAGTTTCGTTCGAATACAACATGGTTCGGGCAAACCCTGCCAGTGGGTCTGCTCCTTCAACTATGTGAAGAATAGCGTTGTTCTGTTCAATAGAGTCAGAAGAGAACTGTTCCAGATATTCTGCCAGACCAACAGAATAGCTGCCGATCTCTCTGGCAGTTAATTCCGAACTGTAAAGCTTCTTCCCCCCATGCGCCAGCAGGCGGGCAACAGCCTTCAGGGTATGCTGACTGATTGAACCACTGGCTCTGATATTGTACTGCATTCCCATTATGTCCACCGGCAGCTGAAAGCTCAGTAAATTGTCTTTATCAATTTTCTTCCCATGGGGAAATGCAGCTACTGTCTGGCTGTCAATGGCAAATTCGAGAACACCATCGCCATCACCGTCCGCAAGAAAACAAACTTCAGAGAGAGAACGCAAAACATCCATCCGGGATTCCGCCGAAAGCAGAGCGACAATTCTTTCAATGAACTTATTGCCATGCGATGAGCTGGCAGGGTTATTCACATTCACATGAAAAGACTCACTGCTGATCGAGGGCACTCCAGAAATCAAAAAAGAAGGATCTCTATAAATACTTCCGGAAGGCTCGATCACAGAGACATTCCACCTGTGTACCGCAGATGTTGATCCATCTCTTCTTTTAACTGACCAATCGGCAGAAAGACTGCCTGCTCTATTCTCCAACCCGGAAGCACGCGAATTAAGAGAGAATCCTTCCCCCTCCGGATCAATAAGGCAGGTAATATCCTCGACTCCAACCTTCTGCGCATCTACGCCACTTACCAGCTCCATTGCCCTGTTCCAGTGTTCCACTCTTCCATCAGTTCGAACAATTGCTATTGGAAGAGGAATTCCGTCAAGAACAGTTGCTGCAAAGTTTTCTGCAAGATCCAGCTGCTTTTCAGCTGCAGCTCTCGCTGTTTTCTCGTTACCAATATCGTCCGTTATCTTAATTAAAGAGCAAAGCAGATCCAACAGATCCGAATCAGATTCTGAATCTGTAAGGGCTGATTCAGCAAGAAGAAGAAATCCCTGATTAGAGACACCTTTGCCAATAGGCAGTACCAGACAAAAGTCGAAATGGTTAGACAGTCTTCCCATCTCCGTTGATGTTATTTTGTACTGTTTGTCCCCGCTCCATACAAAGGAAGGAAAACCAAACCCGCTGAGTTCTTCCGCAGGAAAACCCTGGCTCCAGTTACCGGCGCTTCCTGCCAGAATTAGTGTTTCAGTAGAATCATATAAATATTTAGCAATCGCTTTTGATCCTGTTATTCTAAGAATCTCTTCACAGACCCCTCCTGTTTCCACATACTCGGTCTTCAGTATCTCTCTGGAAATTCTGGCCAGGCCGGAAATGTTTGTCTGAAGATGATCAACTCCGTTGCGAAAGCTGGTCAGGTCGGTCTCGTCCTCGAAAAGGCAAACAAAATTCAGTGCCTGATTGGTCTCATTTCTTACTGCTCTCAGAGTCTGTCGCAGGGTTACCGGTCTGCCTTCCTGGTTCACGAAAGAAACAATTCCGGATTGTTCTCCCTTCTCTTCTGCAAACAGATGTTCAGAAGCATCGTGAACCCATTTGTATGAATCTTCAGAAAGAATATCATGAAGTTGAAGACCTATCAACGATCCTCTATGCCCTGTTATCCTTTGAAATCCGGAATTGGACAAGAGAATCCTCAGTCTGCTGTCAAGAAGAAGAAGACCTGTTCCAGTTGACTGAAGATATGCCTGGTTAAGCCGGTTAAGAGCACGAAGCCGCTTACTGATCTTAAAACTCTCTGTGGAATCCCGGAAAAGTCCAACAACCCCCGGGCCCCCTCTGCTTAAAACTCCCTCAACTCTCTTTTCTCCGTAAGGTTTGAATTCAACCCTTACTTCATGACCCAGGTGTGCGGAGGAAATTACACTGTTCCAGTCATACAATACCGGACAAGGCAGAACGTCAGATGCATTCCGTCCCTTCACGTCCTTCTCTCTTGGACCAAAAAGGTGGGTCATTCTTGTGTTCCAGCGAAGAATTGTACCATCTGGAGCAAACCCGACTACACCACCTGCCATGTCGGCAACAAGATCAAGATCCGCCATCTGCTCGGCAATTATAGTAACAGTATTGCTGGAACCTGAATTTCCCGGGATAAGAACAAGGGATAATTCCTGGTCTCTGACTATCTTGGTTCCCTCAATTAAACTTTTTGCAACAGATGCAGGAAGTATTCCAAATGGATCTGCAGCACTGGCAAGCTTGTCCGGGTTGATACCAAGTACGGCAAAAAGATCACCGTCCACCAGCATTTCGCCGGAGAACGGTGCAAAAGTCAATCTCGCCCAGGAACTGGATCCAAAGGGCATGAATTACAGATCACCCAAAAGGTATGATATACCAAGAGAGAATGATGTTGAAGAATCATCTACCCTGTCAGATTGTTCATTGGGGAAAGCAGTATTCTTTCTGGCCTTGAATCGGCTTAACAGCCCTCCGCCCACAGCAAATCTGTTGAGACGAAGATCAAAACCGATCCCGAAGCCGAGACCTGCTCTGTTGGCAACCCTGTTATCATCAAAACTTACTGAGGTCAGTGCATTCATTGTTTCAGTAAGAGGCATCTTAAAAAACAAATTCCCCAGAAAACGATTATCATCAAAGGGTGAAGCTATCTGTGCTTCAAAACCCACTGTAGTATTCTTTAGATGGGGAGCAAGGGCACTGGCACCAAATGCTATAATGTCATCCATATAGTCAGTTTTAGAAGAATATGACAAACCGGATTTGAAGATCTCACCAGTTAAAGCAGCACCGGCATGCCAGGAAAACGCCTGATCTTCTTCAGTCCAGTATGCAGATGAGTCCGGAATCAGGAACAGGTGGCTGTTGAATTCATAATGATAGTCGGCGTCTACTGTCCGAAGACCACCGGAAAAACCCAAAGAGAACTGGTCAGTAACAGCTGCCGAGATACTGCCAAGAGTTTCCCACTGCGAGCCACTGGCGTAAAGCACGGCTACACCAGTTTCGGGATCACTTGGGTCATCATATACAGTATGTGACCCCTCGTAACCGAATTCACCTATTTTTGCTATACCCGCACCGATTACAAATGGCCCCACTGGATAGATCACTGCGGCTGTACCGTTGTCATTGGTCATATATGTTCGCACCGTCTTTTCCAGATCCGTTTGTATCACCCTTTCTGTCCACTGGATAGATGAACCGGCAAGTTGAATATCAGCAGAGAGAAAAGCAGTCTGAGCAGGATTGAAGAAAATACTGGCAGCCTCGGTTACTCCACGAGCACGAACAGAACCAAGAGCAGTTGTTGACGGAGTAATTCCCGGAATAATAGTTCCCTTTGTTACCGAATCATAATAGCCGAAACCAAATGCCTGGGCGGCCACAACAGCCAGGACAATTGAGTAGATGCCGAAGGTTCTCATTCTTTTCTCCCTATCAAGAGTTAGAGTTCTATAGTAGCCCCGATAGTAAAGGCTGTTACTATATCGTTGATTGTTTTTGCATCAGGAAAGCCAAGAATATTATTGTCTCTTGTTTCATTCCCGTAATTAAAAGCAGCGCTTACATTAACTTTCCCGAGAGTGACAGTGGATCCCATCGAGATTCCAAGTGCAACCTTGGAATCAATTCCACCACTGGAGGAAAGAACTGCACCACCCCTGAAATACAAATTATGATCAGGATGAATACCACCAAAAACATTAGCAGACCATGCGTTACTATCATCTACATCATAAATTCTCGCTTCAATTCCAAATCCCGGGGAAAAAACAGCAAGATTACCGATCATCACAGCAGCCGCAATACTTGAAGGGCAGTTCTCGCTACTGGAAGCATAGACTGCTCCAAATGAGATATTTTCCCCAACCGGCTGCGAAACACCGGCTTTCCATGAAAATTCACCCTCTTCCCTGCTCCACAAAGATGAAGAATCGGGAATAGACTCGTTGAAGTGATGCCAGTAGTAATCGTAGTTGATGTCACCTGTGCGATACCCTGCGGATACTCCCAGATTAGTCTGACCAAACAGGGATGTTGCAGCTCCACCTGCCACTTCCCAGACCCCACCTGTTACCGTTAAATTCTCGAATCCTGCAATCATAGGCTCCGGGTTCGTGTCGATAAAGAAGTATTCTCCTTTGTATGTGTAATCACGGATCTTTGCTATTCCCAGAGCAAAACCCGCGGAACCAGTGTTAAAACCTGTCTGAAAACTGGAGGCTCCAAGACCGGCATACGTCAATGTATGCTTGCCAAGACCATCATCGACTGATTGCTTGAGAATAAGCGGGCCTACGGAAACGGAAAAAGATGGATTGTAACTGTTAAGCTCTGCAGGGTTGCCAAAAAGATTCATGCCGCCAACATTAACAGAAACAACACCGCCAAATCCGTGAGAAACAGCATCCACACCGGGCATAGGGCTGCCCATGCCCAGTGCAGCAGGGTATCCGAAGCCCAATGCAGTCAGAGGCAGCAGGAAAAGAGCCGCTAAAATCAAAAATACACTGTTCTTCATAATAACCTCCGGGCTTTAAACTTGAGAGTGACGAGTTATCCTCTATTTCCACACTTCTTTCTTTCTAAATCCCTCTTCAGTGTCGAATGTAATATAGCCAGCTCAACCCATCTGCTGGTCATGGCTTTGAAATCTTTATTAGCAACAATCTATTTATTTGATTGTTTTAGTACTCATACATTCTCTCAGCTCTTGTTATTGCAGTGGTTACACACTAAATCAAAGCTGTACTGTAAAACGCTTTACACGGTAATATAAGGAGAAATAATGAAGCTGTGGGAAATCTGGTTTGGAGTGGTTAAGCAGTTAAGACCAGCCTGTTCAAGATTCAGGATATTCCTGTGAATGAGTGCTTCTCCGACTTCTATAACTGTCAGAAGTGATTTGACAGGGATTTCCAGTCTTGTCAGAGAACTGGGACTTAAGGCATGTCACTGGCTACCCCATATTCCCCCACCCTGGCGGGGGGAGGGGGTACCA
>JAOZLN010000322.1 GCA_029934845.1 Candidatus Sabulitectum sp. | reverse complement strand
GGAAGCTTCCTGTTCTTTCTTCCGATTCTTTTCTTTCTGTTGCAATTGAGGTTAGGACCCAGCATCGGGGCTTGTGTATTGCAGTGAACTCTCACCGGAAGCTGGAGGGTATTTTTGTTTACGGAGACCTTGGCAGACTCATGAGAGACAGGGTTGATATTGCAGAGCTTTCTTTGAAGGATGTCATGATAAAGGATCCTGCCACCACTCACAGTAACGAGCTTGTTGCTCTGGCGGTTCAAATAATGGAAGAAAAAGGAATAACCTCTCTGGTGGTGTTGGACGATGATCTGCAACCGCAGGGCGTGGTCTACCTGCATGATGCTCTGGCACTTGGCTTCTGATGAGAGCTCGAATCCTTTTTGCATGCGTCATGTTGTTTTTCATTCTTCCCGTTTTTACAGGCTGCGGCAGCGAGCCTGCAGACTGGTCTGATGAAAGCGGACAGATACAGACAGTTGCAGATTTCAGGCTGGTGCAGGCGGAAGACGGAGTAAGAGATTGGATGCTTTCCGGGGATTCGGCGGTTTACAGAGAGGCTGACAGCCTTCTTTTCATGACAAAGGTACACATTCTTTTTTACGAGAATGATATTCCTGAAAGTTTTGTAAGAAGCGACACCGGTACGTCAGATCTTGTAAACGGGGCAACGGTGCTCTGGGGAAATGTTCATGCAGAAAATATCAGCGGTAGAACGCTGGATACCGATCTTCTGAACTGGTCGGATTCACTTGAAACTTTCGAGACAGACTGCCTTGTTACATTTGTTATACCTGAAAGCACCGGCACCATTACCACTATTCACGGAAGAGGTGTTATTCTTGACACTGGTCTTAGTGCAATAGGCGATGTAACCATACAGGAATCATTCACTGCTGTTACCACCGGGGAGCTGCCATTTGATGAATAGATACCTTTTTTTTCTTCTTGCCATTTCCATTTCCTCCATAGCAGGAGTTTTCACTGTAACATCAGATAATGCTTCCACCACTGAACTTGAGAATGGTGAATCTATCATTGAGCTTCACGGAAATGTAGTTGTTACAGATGATCAGGTTACCGTTACATCTAATTCTGCCACCATTTATCAGGATTCAGAGAGAGCAGAATTTACAGGCAATGTTCATGTGGATGCGGATACACTTACTGCAACAGGTTATTTCCTTTCGTATTCCAGAATTACGGGAATTATGGTTCTTCAGGGAAATGCAATTCTCACTGATGGTTCTTCAATACTTTCTGCTGATCAGGTTGACTGGTTCAGATTCAGAGACAAGGCTACGGCAAAGGGCTCGGTAGTTCTTGAAGGTGACTGGCTGGGAATGGTGCAGGGTGAGTATGCTCTTTACGACAGAGAACGACAGAGTCTTTTTGTTACTGTAGATCCTGTTCTTACCCGGATCGAGGGCACAGATACAACTTTTATTACAGCTGATCGTCTGGAGTTCTTTGAAGATGGTGAAAGGGCAGAGGCTCAGGGGAATGCATATGTTTCAATGAGACCTGAAGGAATGGAAACCTTCAGTGAATACCTGAGATATTTTGGAGAAGAAGATCGTATGGAGCTAATAGGTTCACCGGAGATCGTCTCTGAAGAGGGCACCATTAGTGGCGACTGGATGGAGATTCTTTTTGATGCGGGCGGTGCTATAAATTTTTTAAGAATAGAAGGGGCTGCATCAGGTGACCTTCAGGATGTGGAAAGCACAGTTAGCTTTGATTCGCAAAGAGCTGAATTTGCCTTTCTTTCTTCCGGAAGTGATCTGGACAGCCTTCTTCTTCAGGGAAGCGCTGTTTTGAATGTTGGTGGAGAGGATTCTCTAAGGGTGGAAGTGAATACTATCAGCGCAGAGGAAATAGTTGTTAGATTCCTCTATGGAGAAGCGGATGAAATAATGGCCAGAGGTTCGGTCAGAGGAACATACAGCTGGAGTGGAGAGTTTCGTGAGTGAACAGATTATCCGTGCAGAGCAGCTGATCGTTAAAGACCTTGTGAAGAAGTACAGGAAGCGCAAAGTTGTTGACGGAGTCAGTCTTTTTGTAAAGAAGGGTGAGATAGTCGGTTTGCTTGGCCCCAACGGAGCTGGAAAAACAACCACATTCAACCAGATAGTAGGCTTTATCAAGCCGGACTCCGGCAGTGTTTTTCTTGACGAGAAAGATCTTACAAAACTTCCCATGTACAAAAGAGCAAGGCTTGGCCTTGGTTATCTTCCCCAGGAATCAAGCGTATTCAGAAAAATGACAGTTGAAGACAATCTGATGTCTATTCTTGAGACCATGAAGCTGAAGAAAAAAGAGCGGAAAGAAAGACAGAAGCGGCTTCTGGAAGAGCTGGGAATAACAAAACTGTCAAAACAGAAAGCTTTTACTCTTTCCGGTGGAGAGAGGCGAAGGGTGGAAATTGCCCGTGCTCTTGTAACAGAACCATCATTTCTTCTGCTTGACGAACCATTTGCAGGAATTGATCCGATCGCTGTGGCAGAGATCCAGGGAATAATAAGAGAGCTTGCCCGGAGAGGGCTGGGGGTTCTAATTACGGATCACAGCGTCAGAGAAACTCTGGCTATTACAGACAGGGCATACATTATGTACGATGGTCGAGTTCTTATATCAGGCTCAGCCCAGGAGCTTGCAGATAATCCTGAAGCAAGGAAAATTTATCTGGGAGAAAGGTTCTCTCTTTAGCATGCCCGGGTTAAGAACAGAGATAAGGCTTTCTCAGGTACAAAAACTGGCCATCACCCAGACTCTCCGCCAGCAGCTTGAGATCCTGCAGATGCCGTCGATCGATCTTGATGGTCTTATTTCAACAGAACTGTCAGAGAATCCCCTTCTTGAAGAGAAGGAAACTGCTTCTGAAAAAACAGAGGAACGGGAAAGCGATCCCACAGAGAATGAACCTGAACGGGAAGATTCCCAGGAACAGGATCCGCTGGACATTCTTAAGGAAATTGACGAAAGCATAGGGACTGCTCCCGCAACGAAATTTCGTGAAGAGGAGCAGTGGCACCCGGAAACAGCTAACCCTGAAACTCTCAGCGAATATCTTCTGTCCCAGCTTGACAGCCTTGACGTTTCTGAAGATGTAGAGAATGCCGCAGTATATGTGATCG
>JAOZLN010000321.1 GCA_029934845.1 Candidatus Sabulitectum sp. | reverse complement strand
ACTTCCAGATGGGTGGAAATGTACTTGCTCTTAACATGGGAAAGCAGGGATTTGTAGTATTTGACGATTCCCTCAATTATCTAGAGGAAATTTCACTGTGGACCCAGAACCCGCCAATGCAGAGTGTAGCTGTATCAGACAGCCTTTTTGCCGCCTACAAACCTGATTTTGCTGAAGCCGGCGAAGGCAGCTTTGTTATGTTCAGACGAGTGGTTCTCTACCCTTATGGCGAGGAAGATTACAGCGTGTCCCTGTGGGAAGACTCCATGGAGTTAACCATCAGCGATCTTATCGAAAACAGCTCTGGCCTTATCAACGATTTTCTTCTGGGTATTGCCATGGGTGGGAATGAAGAGCTGATTCTTTTCTCGCTGAAAGTTTCAGAAGATTACACTGTTCACGGCTGGTATCCTGACGGCACAGAGGCTTTTACCATCACGATGCCTCTTGAGCCTGTGGCCAAAACTCCTGAACAAATTGCTGATGAGAAAGCCTACATGGAAGCATTTTTCAGTCAGATGGGTGCCCAGGGTATGGGTGAATTTACCCCGGAACCATACCACGACATGGTTATCAGCGTGGATATCGGACCAGATGGTAACATCTGGGTACAGCGTGGAACAATGGAACAGCCACTCTTCGATATCTTCGACCTGGAAGGCACACTTATCGGTCACAAGGTTTTCCCGGAGACTGGCTGGACATGGCAGTTCTCGCTGAGCCCCAACGGTATTCTGGCCTGGGAGGAAGACCCGGAACTGGGCTATCAGCAGCTTTTCATGGTACAGTAAACCCGAAATATCTGTTACAGGAAGGGGCAGCCGAACCGGCCGCCCCTTCTTTTTTATGTGTGCCTGGATCAGTCTGTAAGAACCATCCGGCATGTTACGACAGAAGAGCCAGTTGTGGCAACAACAGTGTAAACACCAGTGGCCATTGAACCCGCTTCTATTGTTATCAGGTTTGCTCCCTCAGATAAGCTGGCAGCATCCAGTGACGCAACCTGTCTTCCTGCAGAATCATAGACCTGAAACTCGACAGTACCGCCCATTGGCATCTGTACGCTGATGTTAAAATTACCATGTACAGGGTTGGTTACAGGCATAACCGCAAAACCGCTTTGAACCTGAGCAGATGTCTGGTCTGCAGTTCCTGTAAGATCAGCAATAAATACATAGACATAGCCTTCAAAAGTGCTGACCAGCAGATCCGGAACACCATTCTCGTTCCAGTCGTTCACCCACAGCCTTGTACCGAAAGAAACATCAATGGGACTTCCATTGCTTTGAACTGCCTGATATCCGCTGAAGGCGGGAGAAGCATCTGTACCTGTGTTCTGATAGTAATAGATCTGACCATCATTCTCTCCCATTATCAGATCTTTTTTACCGTCACCGTTCATATCGTATACCTGAGGACAACAGCGTGATCTGTTTATGTTCGATCCGCTGCTCTGAATGTACGACCAGGTGGTAAGAACCGGGTTTGTTACAGTACCCGAATTCATATATAGCCGGATACCCTGACTACTTGCTTCATTTGCAATAAGCAGATCAAGAAGACCATCGTTGTTCCAGTCTACCACCACCGGAGCGGAGTTCGCCCCTACATCTATGGCAGTTCCACTGGCAGTTATATGCCCTGCTGAAGTAAGGTCATCTATTCCAGAGCCAGTTCTTTCGAAAAATGTTAAATACCCATTCCTGTCACCAACTATAATATCGTTGCGGCCATCGCCGTTCCAATCCACAACCTGTGGATTCGTAGCACCTGTGCATCAACCGTATGGCAGGGTAATGGCTGTGCCATCAGCCTTAAGATTAGTATAGCTGTTAAAAACAGGGGAATCGTTGGTGTTATCGTTTGAATAGAAACGAATGTTTCCGTAGGAATAGATCCCCAGGATCATATCCTTGTTTCCATCACCGTCCCAGTCTACAATACAGGGAGCTCCGTAATAACCGACATCAATCCTGTTTCCTGCACACTCCTGGTAATAGAATGGCTGGTAGCCGGGGGGTTGGGCGAAACACAACCCTGCAGCAACCAAAGCGACTATCAGAAGAAATCTCATAGCACCTCCCGTTATATTTCCTGATTAATTTCATGAAACACTATCGGGAAAATACATGCGAAATCTTCTTCAGTCAATGCGGTACTGCGAACACTGCAAACAATAAACGGCGCTGCACAAAAAGAGTTGTTATTTATTCTTATCTCTAATTATAAATTTGACTATTCTTCTTAAAAACCGTATCCAACTCCCAGCTGAAAGAACGGAATAAAACGAGAATCAGTATCGTTAAAGAAGTACCCGCCTCCACCAGCTACTCTGAAAATAAATCCACCGTCAGCTGTGTATCTGTAACCGCCGGTGGCGGAAAGGAATGTTGCATCATTGGTACCACCGGAAAGTATGCCTTCAAACAGATCGTCAAGAAAACCTTCGTCGTCGTCATCATCCATGCCTGGAACGAATCCCAGACTTCCCATTACTTCAAAGGAATTCAACATTATGACGTAGTTCAACCGGTACTCCGACCATAGAACAAATGTTCCTGCTGCAACCCCAACTTTGTTGCTGGCATCAAATGAATATTCATAACTCAATTCAGGAAGCAGCAAACCCGGTATACCAGTCGACAATGTGAACGCATGCCTTTTAAAACCACCTGCGGCTGCCAGTGCAGTGAGAATCAACAGAATTACAATTACTTTCTTCATTCTTCTTCAATCCTTTCAGTGAACGAAACCATGAACAACTCCATGGCATCTGGATGCAGTGCTTACAAGAAATCTTCCCCTGTCTTTTCTTACCTCTGCAAGCATGGAAAACAACACCCCGGAAGTAAAAGCCCCAACCCCCGGTAACAGTTGATGAGATCTGACAACGATATTTCTGTAGGAATGCAAACTGATACTCTCAAAAATATCAAAAAGAGACTTTTCTCTTTTTCTACCGGTAACCATACATGAATCGGCAGGCTCTGAACAATCAGACGGACATCTGAAATTACTCAATGAACTGTAGATACACCCATCCCTGCCTGCAATTGCTCCGGGAAAGGTCTCCATCAGTCGAACAGGAACCGGTATACAATAACCGAAGTGACTGAGAACCCAGTTAAAAGCCACATGTTCCT
>JAOZLN010000320.1 GCA_029934845.1 Candidatus Sabulitectum sp. | reverse complement strand
CAATGACTTAAGTGGTTTTTTGCCATTGAAATATAGTGTCATGTCCACACTTGTACACTCAGCCTATGTACGGAAATTTCGGAAGAGCCGAATAAAATGGATCGAAGAGCTGTCAGCATTGGAACTTCTAAAGAACTGGAAAAGGAAGACATTCTGATTCTGGAGCAAACCAGTGCATCTGAAAAATTCAGGGCAATAACTTATTTAAGGGAATGCTTTTATGGGCCTGAAGCAACTACCGGCAGACTTCAAAGAATTTATACAGTTTTTAAGCGATCATAGTGTTCATTACCTCCTCCTTGGAGGTTGGGCTGTTGGTCTTTATGGAAACCCGCGTGCGACAAAAGATATCGACTTCCTGATTGCAACGGATGATGACAACATAAATAAATTGCAGCATGCCCTTCTTGCATTTGGAGCACCCGCTGTAGATAATGAAGTGTTCAAAGAAAAAGGCAATGTATTCAGAATGGGCAGAACTCCAATACAAATTGATATTATTAACTAAGCAGATGGAATTTGCTTCAACGAATGTTATAAGCATAATAACATTGTACGAATTGATGGAGTAGACATAAGCGTAATATCCAAAGCAGATCTAGTGCTCTGTCAGATAATAAGTGTCGATGTAATGCGCAGCTATCCTGAGTTTCGGCAAGGCACTGGTTTATGCGCATGGCACTGCTATGTAATTGAATCAGTAACGCCGCCGAGGCTCTGGAGAGCCAGCAGGACGCGACAGCTATTGCTTGACAGGGTACTGATACTGCTCCATTGTAGAAGTGGAATTCTCCCATATTTCTCTGATTCTGACAGTAACGAATTGATACAGATGAGGAAAGAGTGATAGAGAGGGTTGAGCCAAATGATCTGCATTGGTATATTGATCGAGTCACTAAATACAGGAGGTTACTATGAAGTATATGATGATTTTATCTGCACTTGTTCTTTTCGCTGCATGTTCGGATTCTCCCGAATCCCCAAGTGGAACTCTGCCCATTGTTCAGAACTGCCGGATCATGGAAGATGAATGCAAGGGTGACACTGTGGTAGTTGCCTGGGACGCCGTAGCTGTGGAAGTGGACGGGTACGGAATCTGGTTCTCAGACACAGACCCCGGTGACTGGGTTAATATCGCCCGGGTTGAAGAAACCACAACTGAGCATATAGCAACCAGCACCGGTTACTACTGCGTGGAAGCTATCAAAGGGATTGATTCCTCTGAGGATTTTTCGAACAAGGCTGACAACCGAGCAAATATGTATCTTCTGTCTGACACTCTAACGGTTGATACAACTAACGGCATCAGATTCGAAGCAGCTCAAACCACCATTGGCGATGCTGCTGAAGCCAGTTTTGCTCAGGATCTCTACATTGCCAAATCCGGAGATACCATCCTGATGTACCGGGGAAACACTGAGCCGGCAATCTACCCCAGTGGTTCAAATTCTCTGCTGTCCGCTGCCTCCAACCATGTAGCTCCCGGACCTGGTGATGCTGCCTGGATGAACTCTGCAGCTGTTCAGAATGGAACAGATTACTTTGTACAACTGGAAAATGGAGATTATGCTTACTTTATGGTGGACACAGTGGCAACAGATTTTGTTGTCATAGGCTCCACACAGTACCAAAGCATTCCCAGTGTAAGACTATTCAATACATTCGTCTTTTAGACGAAACAGTGAATTTGCCCCCCTTCCCGGGGGGCATTTCTTTGGGAGAACACCATGGCAAGAGATTACAAAGCAGAAGAGATCAACAGGAAACACTGGGATGAGGTTGCTCCTGTGCACAGTAGGTCCTATAACATTGAAGTTCTCATCAACGGAGGTCATCACCTGGATGCAACTCAGGTACAAGAACTTGGAAACATTGGAGGTAAGAAGATCCTCCATCTTCAGTGTCACATAGGAACAGACACTTTGTCTCTTGCAAGACTTGGCGCAGAAGTAACAGGAATTGATATCTCAGGGGAATCGCTGAAAGAGGCGGAAGAACTGGCTAAAAGAGCAGGTCTTAAGGCTCGTTTCATACAGACCCCACTGTTCGACCTTCCTGATAAACTTCATGAAACCTTCGACATGGTCTACACATCAATCGGGGTTCTCTGCTGGGTCTCTGATCTGAACCAGTGGGCAGAGATTATCAACAAGTATCTGAAACCCGGTGGAACCCTCTACCTGATGGAGTCCCACCCTTTCATGCACGTATTCGATGATGAAACAACCGGCCTGAATGTTCGGTATCCATACTTTTCAGGGGGGAAACCAACAGACTGGCCAGGAGACTGGCCTGATTACTCTGACGAGAACTACGTGGTAAAGAGCCCCACCAGAGAATTCTCCTGGACAATGAGCCAGATACACAACTCTCTAACAGATGCCGGCCTGAAGATTGAATTCATTCATGAGTTTGATTTTCTTCACTGGAAGGGCCTGGAAAGCATGAAGAAGTGCGACGACGGTTTCTGGAGGCTGCCGGAACCACTGAACAACATCCCGGTTCTTTTCAGCCTGAAGGCAGTAAAAAACTAGACCCCGCATTGAGTGCCCGACCGATAGCAGCGGAATCCTTGTTCGCCGTAATTGGCAAGTGAAGCCATACCTATCGGTCACGAAGCTCGCCGTTCTACCGCACTTGATGGTTGGCTTTCCTTTTTCGTTCTTCCAGCAAATATCTTCTAAGTTTTCTCTCAGCTCGCATAACATATAGAATGAAGATTTGATTATTAGCTAATTTATAGAAAATACGACAAGGGTTGCATACAATTTCTCGATATTGTATTCCGTTTAGTTCAGGAGAATATCTACCAGAGCATGGAAACTCTTCAAGTACCTCTACGGCAGCAAATACACTGTTTACCAGTTTCCTTGCTGCGTCATAGTTTTGCAAAGAAATATATTCTGCGATCTCATTTAAGTCATGAAGTGCTGGTTTTGTCCAGATTAATTGAGCCATTTAATCATAGCTTCTTTTGCTTCAATATTTGAAAGGATATTGTTTTCTAAAATAGCTCTCTCGCCACGAGCGATACCTTCAAGGATTTGTACTCGAATCTGCAACATTTCGTAGTCTTCCACATCTATTAAGTAAGCCGATGGTTTTCCATGTTCTGTTATCAAAACAGGCTCTTTGGTCTCATGTAAATCCGCAAGGATTTTAGTTGCTT
>JAOZLN010000319.1 GCA_029934845.1 Candidatus Sabulitectum sp. | reverse complement strand
TGGCAAAACACAGGCCATCGACATTGGTTGTTTAAGAGCACTTACCTGATTTGCAGAACCGCAGCAGTTACCCAGTTACCAAGTGAGTCTCTGTGCTGGATCATTGCTGAGTCTGCTCTCTCCCACCATGTCATATCCATTCCGTTTGAGTAGCGAACTCCTGAGCCTGAAACTGTCTGTGGAAGAGTGAATTGAACATCAGAAAATAACAGCTTGATGAAATGAAGACTGGAATCAGAGAGAATGTAGTGGTCTACAATTGCTTCCTCTTCTGAATCTCCTGTATAAAAAATTCTATCTGAATGGATCACAGTAAGAGAATCCTGCGCAAAACAGGAAGTGAAAATTGAGAAAGAGAAGATCACGATGAAGTATTTCATTGGTACATCCTTTTTGTTCTCTGAAATTACATCAAATGCCCAGCCGTATTATCAGCTTGCATATGTCATTTGTAAAGAACTTAATTTCCATTGACTTTCAATCACATCTCTGCTAGAAATGGAAATCAAGGGAGGTTGGTTTGAACTGGCTTGTAATTGTTAACTTTAAAGCAGGAGGTGGCTCTGCAAAAAAACTGTGGATAGCAGCAGAGAAATCTCTGGTTAGCGCAGGGATTCTCTTTTCTGTCAAATTTACAGAGGCTCCTGCCCAGACAAGGCTTATTGCATCAAATGCCCTTAATCTCGGTTACAACGGAATCATTGTTTTCGGAGGCGATGGTACTGTGTCCGATGCCGCAGCAGCCATCTCTTCAAATGAAAAGAAACCTGTTCTCGCATTTCTTCCTGCAGGATCAGGTAATGACTGGATCCGTTCAATTGGTTTCACTATTCCTTCAATCGATTCCTGCGTTAAGGCTATTGCAGCTGAAGAAACCAGGATTGTTGATGCAGGTATGTGTGCCTGGCCCGGTGGATCCAGATTCTTTTTAAACTCAGCAGGGGTTGGCTTTGATGCACTGGTCTTACGCAGAACAATTGCCTCAAGGCGTTTCCTGCCATTTGGTAAGTTTAGTTATCTGCTGAACCTGGGTGTTTCCGCACTGTTCCCTCCACATTGGAGGGCAACAATATCCTGTGATGGCAAACCCTTCTACAAAGGTGATTATCTTACTTTGACCACTGGCGTTGGAAGATATTCCGGAGGCGGTATGCAACTATCACCTGCTGCTGTTTCTGACGACGGACTTCTGGACAGCGTGATTCTTTCTCCGATGAACTTTTTTACTATTGCGAAACAGATAAACAGACTGTTTGACGGGACACTCCATAAGATCAAGTGGGCCACTTCTGCAAGGGGAACAGTGATCAGAATAGAACCCAATAAGGCAGGGTCTCTGGTTCTGGAGCTGGACGGTGAGGTTGTTATTCCAGGAAAGGATTCAGAGTATATAGAACTTGTCTCGTTGAAGAATGAACTAACGGTTATAGCTCCGCCTTCAACACCAGACTAAGAACATCCGCCGGATGTTCTGCGAACACCTCACCTCCAGCTGCTTCTAGAATTTCTCTCGTTCTGAATCCCCATAGAACTGACAGACAGTCAACGCCTGCAGCTTTTGATACAAGAACATCCGGTTCACCATCGCCTACCATAAGTGCAGAACCAGGTTCAATCTCAAATTCACGGAGCATTTGCAGCATTGTATCAGGCAGTGGTTTAGCTGGCTCTCCCGGTCTGGATCCTCTGCAGGAAAGAAAGTCTGCCGGTGAAAGGTGGTCTGATACTGATTTTTCAAGCCCCATCTGTGGTTTGTTACTCAGAACGAACAATTTGATACCGGCCTGAGAAATTTCCCTGATCATTTTCTTAACACCGGGATAAATCAGAGATTTTGACTGATCGATCACAGAATATCCCTCTGAAACTTCAAGAGCAATAGATGAATTCAAGTGCTCGGGTATCCCAAGAGTTCTTAACAGGTGCTCAACACCAAAACCAACACCTGCTTTGATCTGCTCTTCGGATCTTTCTTCAAATCCCATCCGGCCCATAACGGAATTAACCACCGAAACAATATCGGGGATTGTGTTGATGAGGGTACCATCAAGATCGAAGATCACTGCTTCGTATCTCATTCTCGTGTTCCTCCGGGCTGCTGGTAATCTGAACAGGCCTGAATAGCAGCAGAGCGAAGTACAACACCATCTTCTAAAGGCATCTCTGCAGGCTGCCAGACACCGGCAGCTAGAAGATCAACATCGTACACCGAAACAGCAATCACACATGCAGCAAGGTATGTACCGTGAACAGATGGATGAGCCCCATCACCAGCATAAGGATTAATTTCAGGGTAAAACCTTCTGATCACATCAAAGGCAATTCCACAAGGTGCAACAGGCGAATTGTGAACCGCACCCATTCTTGAATATCCCAGCTCAAGACCTTCAAGCATGAGAGGGTCGTTCTTCCTTGCCCAGGTCATCAAGAAAACAGGTTCTCCACCACCAGCTGTTGTAAGCCAGGCAAGACTGTCTCCGAATAGATAAGTGCTGGATGGATCTATAACCGGCATGCAGCTCTGCTCCTGAAAAACAACAGTGTCCCAGACACCGGATTCAATTTCATCTTTCAATGCCTGGTTTCCCCAATGGTTCTCATAAGATGCTCCTCCAGTCGTGAAGGCATCCACCTGCAAAGTATCGGTTTCAACTGACTCATAAATCTGTTTGACATGTGTCCACAAACCACCATTCCCGAATGTGTAGCTGTTCCCTACAAAAAGTATGGATGGAGCCGACAGACAACTCAGAATAATTGCCAGTGAAGTCATAGAAGACTTCCACATACTACCGTTCGAAACACAAACTCATCCCCTTCACTCTGTACCCTTACCAAATAAACACCCTCTGGAAGGGCAAACGGAATAGCTACTGTGTTGTTTCCGCTTGAAACACTGACCAGCGATCTATCAACCACCCTTCCGGTGATATCGTAAACTCGTATTTCGAGATCTCTGCACACACCTGTTGTAACTGCCAGACTAAGGAAGGCATTTCCAACAGGATTCACTTCCGGCCATACGTCAAACGCAATCGACTGAGAATTATATACACCCTGTGGTTCCGTCATTCCAAGGGAATCTGTTTTCAGAAGCCATCCCTGATAGAATTGCTGAGTAACACAACCCGACACGATAAACCCTCCGTCGCTCACTGCGGAAATACTCAGTCCGA
>JAOZLN010000318.1 GCA_029934845.1 Candidatus Sabulitectum sp. | reverse complement strand
ATGCTGATGCTGTTAAATAGAGTGTTCCGGGAGGTGTGAACCATGTGTTATTCCACTGGAACTCCAGTGTTGTTTCATCACCGGCAGCCAACCCCGGACACTGAGTCGTCAGAATTTCGGGAATGGCATTACCGTCGGTTACCTCCAGGGAAACTACAAACGGTGCTGCATTCTGCCAGCCTGCATTCCTGACAGTAGCATAAAGAATCACCTCACCCGAGCCATTTACACTCATTGTAGAATACAAGTTCATCTCAAGGTCTGTCGGGCTGATAATAAGATCGCAGTTGTCTCGAAACTTCATCCTGTCTCCGATATCAACCGCCGGGTCGCCCAAAAGGTTAAACTGGGCCATTGCCCTGATTCCTCCTTCAAGCCCCATAAAGATATCAAGATGCTGGAGTCTCGCTGAAAGAATGGCATCTCCGGTTCTTGTAATACCCCTCTCAAATACTGCAGTCAGTATCCCCTCTCCATAGTACTTATAAGAGTAAATAGATGAAGAATTGGATCCGGCAAACACACCAATGGCTCCGCACTCAGTGTGCTTTATGAATTTCTCAGCCAGACAGTCAGATGAGAAATCGTAAGTAGGTTTGAAATCGTTTTCATAACACAAACACTCATAGGTATTTATGCTCTCATGCTCAACTGCGGTATGGTTAAATGTTCCGGCAGTACAGCACAGCATTAGCACAAATGGTGTCCAGTGATCCGGATCAGGGGTGAGCGCAAGTACATCAAGGTTATCAAATGTAGAGTCAGGCACACCAAAATTTACTTCATTCCAGTTCATCCCTGCTGAAAACAAATGGAAATCTCTATGATCTGAATAAAATGCGATCTGAGATCCTCGTTCAAACACGGTATTGCAGGCATCAACCCAGTCGGCACTGGTCATGCTGCTGCCATCCGGATTAGGAGGATCAGCGTTGAATGTATTCTCGCCGTCACCACAATAGTAGTTATCCCACTCATAACCCATCCAGGTGCGAAGTGAATCAGTCCAGCCAACTGAAGGCTCCCAGTCGTCGAATGTAAACGTACCCTCGTGATCTGTACCGGCAAGCCGAGTAATTCGCCTGCGGTTGGCCAGATTCTCCGGATACGGAAGTTCAGCCCCTGACTCATACGACTCAATCAGATTGAACATGTTCTGGAGAGTCTCTGTCTCAGTTGCAGGAAGTCTGCCGACTATCATGTCGGGAAGACTTGAGAAAACATCTCGCGGTTCATCAAAAAGCACCAGCCACTCGTCATTTGCTTCCAGTCCAGGTGGAATGTTTTCCTTTGCAGGCAGGCAGTAGGTGTATGTGGTACAGCCAGGATAATCATGATCACCGATCAGAAAAAGGTAGGTTGGCCTGTCACCAGGGCTGCTCCAGCCCCAGAGAGCCTCTGTGTAATCGCGAATGATGTCTGCTGATATAAAATAGTAATCAGAAGTTCCGTAACCTTCTATAATATCTGCAATGTTCACAATCAGCACATCAAAGCTGTTCAGTGAAGCACGATATGCTGCAAAGTCATCCACAAAGGTTCCATCAAGACCCGGTGCAACAATTATCACATAGTCGGGAACGAACGGTGGTTCATCAAGAGTGTCTTCATGCCTGAATACACTGCCTGCGGGCAGTCCCATTTGAATTGGAGCAACATCCGGTTTGTAGCCGATAAGTCTGTCACCAATGATGTGATCGTAATAACCAAGGCCCGCCTGGTTCCAGACTGGATCAGTTCCCTGAAAATTGACTTTTACTTCAATGTCACTCCATACTCTCAGACTGTTTTCAGAAGCAAGGTATTGAACAGGATAGACATCAACGATAGCAACACGCTGATCTCGCAGTCTGAACTCACCTGATATCTCAGCGGTTACAGAAGGATACCACTCTGAAGACAAGTAGGCTGCCGGGTCTTTCTCGAAAAATTCATCTATGAAAGTAACTCCCTGCTCATGAACAAGACTGTCGTACGGAGCCGGGTAAACTGGAAGACAATCAATCATCTCCATGCAATTTGCAGAGAAGGAGAGATCAAGATCAACTCCATCAGGTACTGCAACAAAACAGGTTACAACAGGCAGTTCAGGGAAACCGGTTAAAGCCATGGGAACTGTTCCCGGGCTTTGATTGAATCTCAGGTATTCCACACTGTCATATGTCAATGTCTCAGACAATAATCCCTGTAGTTCTACATCAAAGGAGATGTAATCAGGTGTGGTTGCTCCATGCCTGATAGATGGTGAAGCCCCGGCGGGACAGCCTGCGTTGAACTCAAGCCAGTCGGAAAAACAAACACCACTGGAAACCAATAAGAACGCAAAGACCCATGCAAACCTTCTTATAGAATTTCTCCCTTTTGTCTTATCTAACCAGATATCAGCTTTTCCCTGGATACAACAAGAGTAACCTCCACTTTCGATCAAAATACAAGGGGGCTATTTCTGTGTGACAATGTTGGCATAAATTCCAGAAGTCAAATACACTCATTTCTTGTCCTCAAAGACCTTTCCGGCACCAGTATTCTCCCAGTAATCCCCCATTCCCTCAATCTCCTCAATCAGTTCCTCAGGGAGTTTCAAAGGATTCAGTAGCTGGGTTACTCTGGCTCTTGAAAGCGTGTGAAGACCTGGCAATACCTGCACAACCGGGTAGATGAGGTTGAGCGTATGTAGTGATATACCAATACGAACAGGATTACTGAGAACTACCACAACAAGATATATATGACTGTAATATGAGCGTTTGGATTCAGGAACTTTTAAGAATAATAGATTGCGGTGTATAGGCACTGTGCATATATGGATTGGAACTGCCACTTTGGGCGTAGAGCCGGGTCACAGCCCACTGAACCAGTAATCTTTCCTCTTGTTTTCTTTGTCTGATAGTATTGTTTTACAGGTATCCGAGGGCGGGTAACTGCGCAGCAGCACCAGTACTCTTCACCTTATTCTTTGTCTAACATTCTTGTTTTATGGAAAATCAGAGGGTGGGTAACTGCGCGGTAGCACAGTCCCCGCTCCGTACTAACGCCGGGACGCGCTTGGGTACAGGTTCCGTTGCTTTCCAATTTTTTTGCCTGGTACTGATTCTCTTGTTTTATAGATGATCAGAGGGCGGGAAACTGCGCGGCAGCACCAGTACTCTTCACCTTATTCTTTGTCTAACATTCTTGTTTTATGGAAA
>JAOZLN010000057.1 GCA_029934845.1 Candidatus Sabulitectum sp. | reverse complement strand
GGTTCAATGCTGTAATAACCGACCTGACCTTGCCAGGTGGAATGGGTGGAGAAAAAGTAGCAGAAGAAATCTTGGCTCTTAATCCAGAGGCAAAAATTATTGTATCAAGCGGTTACGCCAACAGTACAATAATGGCAAATTACAAAACGCATGGTTTTCAGGGTAGAATTGTAAAACCATACAGCTTCACAGAGTTACAAAAAGTGATAGAGCAAATTTTCAAGAAGTAACTTGTCATAAAATTGCCGCCGGACAATCACAATTCAGTAATTTACTAATCCTGATTCTTTTCAACTACAACGGAAAAGTGAACAATTTGGAATTAAGAAATGCAATCAGTTCACTTTCAAGAATGATTGCTTTACCATATACTCATTAGGGATATGTAGCGAATATCACGCCGATAACACTTGAGCGGCATTTTTAGTATTTTTACTATACGAGTCTGGTAGTTGCAATATTTGTCGTGTCAAGGAATTATGTTCGTTGTATGAACACAGGGTTTTCTTCGTGTTTCTTTTAATGTTCTTTTTTGATTTGAGGTAACAGTGAATCGTACAGGTACTCTGTTTGTCTCCCATGCTTCTCAGGATAAAGATGTAGCTTCACATGTTGTGTCGTTTCTTGAGGGGCGGGGTGAACGGTGCTGGATAGCGCCCAGGGATATACTTTCTTCCAGCGACTGGGCCGAATCGATTGTTGACGGAATTGATTCTGCTTCAGGTATGGTGCTGCTGCTGTCTCGGCATTCCAACCAGTCTCCACAGGTACGCCGTGAGCTGGAAAGGGCTGTGTCCCGGGGTATCCCCATACATCCGCTGCTGCTGGAAAAGGTGCGGCTTTCCAAGTGGATGCAGTACTACATATCGGCTCATCAGTGGAATGACGCTACTGATGTTTCGCTTGATAGAAGGCTTGCAGAATTATACGAGGCTTTGAAGGCAGAGTCTGAGCTTGATCTGGATGTGATCTCATCACGATTTGCCGATGACCTGGCCGGGCTTGAATATGAGCTTGACAATCTGGGAAGAGATACCGAACGACTACAGCCGGGTGAAAGACGAAATGTTTACGCTCTGCACATAAATGCAGAAATGCCAGACAGAGAGACTGCTTCATCGGTTCGAATGGCTGTATCAAAAACTGTTGCCGGCCTGATTGAAAGTTATGCACTCTTTTACAACGGATACCTGGAAAGGCTGTCGCTTGACAGCTACCGGTGCATATTCGGTTTGGAGCAGACCCGGGAAAACGATGGCAGTCGAACCTTAAGCTGTGCTGTCCTGCTTGCGAAGGGCTTCGATGAATTGAACTCTGTGCTGCAGAACAGGGATCTGCAAGTTAACTACGGCCTGGGCGTGGCATCCGGAATGGTTCTTGTTGATGAGTCCGGTGTTGACGGGTCCTCTCTGCTGCTCACCGCCAGGGAGCTTGCAGAAAGCGGTTCAGGGTCAATTGCAGTTACCGGAGCTATCCACTCACTGTATCAGAATGAGTATTCCTGGAGCAAAAAATCAAGTGACATTTACCTGTTAACTGACCACAACTGTGTACCTCCTGATTTAAAAGGAATGTCAGTACGGTCACCCTTTGTGGGCAGAGAGAATGAAATGGCCCGGCTAAGCGATCTGCTTCAGAAACAGGAAACAGGAATTGGTCTGAACAGCTACGGTGGAGCCAGGCACCAGGTGGTTAGTGTAAAGGGAGAAGCCGGTATTGGAAAATCACGACTGGTGCATGAGTTTGTACAGAGTTACTGCTCTGGTGACGAATTTGTAGTACTCAGAGGTCATTCTCTTTCCTTTGCTCAGCCTCCATACTGGGCCTGGACGGAAATTCTAAGAAATCTTCTTGACATCCAGCGAGGATCCGGCCAGGATTACAACCAGTTCCTTGAGAAGCTGGCGGCCTGCGGTGAACCCCTAACCAAGTCAGCGCCTTTCCTTGCATCACTGCTTTCAATCAGCACTAAAGACTACCGGCTGGAACAGCTGAATGCAAAAGCCATTTCACTTGAAACAAAAGTTGCGTTCAGAAAACTGCTTGAAGCCCTTTCGCACAAAGGGAAGCTGGTTGTGGTTCTTGAAGATGTACACTGGCTGGACGATAATGACAGACAGATACTGAAAACTCTTGCAGAGAACTGCATAACCGAGCAGCCCATACTCTTCATTCTTATTCACCGACCAGAGAAGGAAGATGGCAGTAGAATAGAGTTCAAATACAATTCTGCAGTTACCTCATGTGACCTGATAGAAGTATCCGAGGTTGATGAATCAGCCTCCAGGGAACTTGTCAGGAAGCTGCTTGGATCCCTGAGCAAGACCGGTGTTGACCGTGTTTACGAACCAACGGTAAGGCTCCTGCTCAGCCGTTCCAGTGGGAACCCTTTCTATCTTGAGGAACTGGTATTTGATCTTACTGAACGCGGTGTACTTGTGGAACAGGGAAAAGAATGGAAACTTGATGTTTCATTCGAGGAACTCTCCGTTCCAGACAGTCTTACCGGGTTAATACAGTCACGGCTTGACAGACTGCCCGAATCCTGGAAAAGCGTGCTTCAGAACTCCTCGGTGCTTGGAATTGAATTTCAATTGAAGCTTTACTGGAAACTTGTAGAGAGGCTTTACCTAAGCAGAAGCCATACCGATGTATTCGACGGTCTTGAGCAAAAGCAGATGCTTCAGAGTGAACTGATTGCTTTCGAGAAAAAATACCTGTTCAGACACATTCTTGTTCATGACACTGCCTATTCCAGCATTATCGAAGCAAATCTGAAAAAGCTGCACAGAGCCGCCGCGGAGTCTATGGAAGAGATGTTTCCCGACGAGTTGGACAGCATTTCAGTTTTTCTAATGCATCACTATGACAAAGCCGACGAAAAGAGCAAAGCAATAGAGTGGGGCTTCAAAAGCATGAAACGCTCCGTAGGCGAGGAGCAGCTGAAAATTTCCCAAAGAATTGAAAGCCTTCTTCTTGAAGAGCAATCAGGTGCGCAACTGGACGAAAGTGTATTCAGAATGCTTTCCTTCAGGGAGAAAGCACTGGATACTATGGCTGACCGGGAAGAACAGCGTAAAACAATTCAGAGAATGATTGACCTTGCAAAGAAAACAGGATCAGACTTGAACATGGCAATAGCACTAAAAAAAAGAGGTGCCATGGGCATGTGCACCGGAGACACGAAGGCTGCACTGGAAAACATGAACAAGGCCCTTGAACTGGCAAATGTTGCAGAAGATCGTCATTTCCAGAGTATTGTGCTTGGAAATCTGGGTGGGTTGCTTGCAAATCAGGGACAGGTAGAAAAAGCAATGGAGTACCTTGAAAAAGCACTTGAGATACACCGTGAAACGGGAGATTTAAGTTCTGAGGGAATCATACTTATGAACCTGGGTATTATGCAGAAACTAAGAGGAGAAATGACCGGGGCAAGAGAATATTACTCTCAATCTGCTGAGATTGCCCGTAATGTTGGGGATCGTATCACTGTAGCCAATGTTCTGGCAAATACCGGTTCTCTTCTGTGGACCATGGGTATTCTTGATGAAGCGGAAGACTACTACAGGCAATCTCTTGATATGCAGAGAGAGCTGGGGAACCGCCGCTCTGAGGGAATAATTCTTGGCAACCTGGGAATTCTTTTAATGAACCGAAAGAAATACGATGAATCACTGAGTAACTTTACCAGAGGTTTGAAAATAGTACGCGAAATCGGGGACACTCTTATGGAAGGGAATATTCTTGGGAACCTTGGAATTCTTTACGCTGAACAGGATAAGCAGGATGAAGCCAGATCGCACTATGAGAAGGCTCTCGAAATTAACCGCAAAATGGGAAATATTGGTATGGAGGGAAACGTTCTTGGGAATCTTGGAAACGTCTGTTACAGACAGGGGCAAATATCAAAAGCCAGGGAATTTTATGAACAGGCTTTAAAGATATATGATAATACCGACAGTACAATTGCGTGCGCAAGCATCTACGCCAACCTGGGTTGCGTGTGTTTCCTTGAGAACGATATTGAAGAGGCAAAGCTGAATTACATGAAGTCTTACAGCACCGCTTCTGAAATGGAACTTGGAATAGATAATTTCGACGGGTTTATTGACCTTCGGCAGAAGATGCTCTCTGCAGGTTATTCCATGGATGACCTTCCCTGGCCTTCTCACTGGGAGCCTTATCAGGCTGAATCAGAATAGACCTGTCCCGACCTGAACACGTTTGGGCGATCTGCAACTGCAATATTTAATTTGTCTGTCATTGCTGTTTCAAACTCAGTAAAGAAATCCAAAGAGGTAAAGGGGTATTTCATGATTGCCACCATAAAGAATCTCATCTTTCACAAGATACCCGTTTGAGAGATTATTACGCATCTGCTTCCAGGATTTCCCCCGACCGCCTATCTCAAAAACAGAACCCTCTACTTCAAAATCGCCTGTATGGCCATAGAACAACTGCCTGCCAGAGTTTCTGATCATATTTACAAAGAATATTTCCCTGATCGATCCCACGCTGCTGCTGTATCCGATCTCATTGATAACTGCCTGATACAGATTTGGATTGTCCAGGTAAATTTTTTCAGTTTGCTTAAGAATATTGCTTCCCGCTTTTTTTGAAGCGATCAAAGCAAGCAACCCGGTATCTTGAAGAATATTCAAATAGTTACGGATTGTTTTGTTGTCGAGCCCAATATTTTTAGCAATATTGTTTCTGCTTAACTCACCGGGTGGTATGGTTGCGGTGTAGGCAAGAATTCGCTTGAAATAACCAAGATTCTCCGTTTTTAATTTGTAGTAATTCGATATGTCCTCGTAGATAGTTTTTTCAATAATTCTAAAGAGTTTTCCGCTATAGGCAACTGTATCAATCTTCGATTCAATGTGCGTGTCATCATTTGCTGAAGGGAATACTGAATCAAGAAAGAACGGGAAGTACCCAAAAGACAGATAGTCTTTAAAATGTCCTCGAATTCTTTCAACTGATCCAAGCTCCGCTTGAATACTTTTGCTGTTTTTCAGTAGATCTTCATATTCAATTGCTTCAAATTTGATGATTCCTCTGAAATTCAAGTATTCTCTGAATGACAACCCGGCAAGCCTGTAAATTACCCCCCTTCTTGACAGATCATAGGTGCCCTTCACAAGGTCAATACTTGAACTTCCGGAAAAGACAACTTTCACATCCGGGTATGAATCGTAGATATTCTTCAATTCCTGATTCCAGTTGCTGTACTTGTGAATTTCATCCAGAAAGAAATATCGGATCCCGTAAACTTCATACAATTCATCTACAAACTCAACAAGGCTGCTGTGTGAAAAATACACACTATCCATAGAGGCATATATGCATTTGTCTACATCGTCCAGCTCGTTTTTTATGTACTGCAGCAACAGTGTTGTTTTACCAGTACCACGAGGACCGATCAACCCTGTTACTCTGCTGTTAAGATTGAAATCTTTGTAGAGATATCTTCGTGTCCCATAATTTGTACTGCGCAGTAACCTTTGATAAGTAGCAATAAATTTTTCTATCATTAGACTACACTCCTAACTTCTTCTATGATATTGGGAGTACAGTCCTATGTCAAGAGTAATTATCACACCAGGGAAGGTTTGAACTATTCTAAAAGTAAATCACACATATATGGCTAGTACAGAATCTATCCACTGCATTAACTTAACGTTTCTGTTAAGTTAGACTGTGAAAGAACATTCCTGAGCATCTGTTCGTACTCTTCTGCGGTTGATAGTTTAAGGCGGGTTTTGGTGTGATTTCAGTTTCTTAGTATATCTTCTTCTCTGGAGGGAGATACATCTTGATAATTCTTGCAAGTGACATAGGCAGCACCACCACAAAAGTTGTTGTGTTTAAGCTTTCAGACGGATCATTTTCTGCTGTAGATGCCGTACAGGAACCAACCACAGTCGAACCACCGTTCTCAGACGTAACAGTGGGGCTGTTCCGTGCTGTCCGCAGGCTGGCTGCCAGCACAGGGCTTGACCTGATAGAGGGCAATTCTCTCTCTGTACCCTACTTCACTACCAGTTCAGCAGGCGGCGGGCTGCAGATGATGGTAATAGGCTACACTATGGCTGACTCTTTGCGGATGGCCGAGTCTACAGCCTATGGAGCCGGGGCGGTTATCTCCGGTGCATTTGCCATGGACAGTAAGGGAAGCAGACTTGAGCACATAGAAAAGATGAGCCGCTTGAACCCTGATCTGGTGCTAATGGCAGGGGGAACCGATGGCGGAGCAGTGTCCGGTGTTGTGAGCATGGCTCACCTGCTTAACCTGGCCCGTCCGTTACCCAAGTACGGTTCAGGAACAATGCCGCTCTTGTTCTGCGGAAATGTGCAGGCTCGTAGCTATGTCAGGGAAACCCTGGGAAACCACTTCGCCATGCAGGTAACCGAAAACATCGCTCCTGCAAACCGGGTAACAAACCCCAGGCCAGCCATTGCTGCAGTGCAGGATCTGTTCATGGAGCATGTAATGAAGAAAGCTCCAGGTTATCCAACTGTTCTTGAACTGGTCTCTGCCCCTGTTATGCCTACCCCTGTGGGGGTTGCAGGAATACTTTCTGCAATGGGCACCGGTGCAATTCTGGTTGATATGGGTGGTGCCACCACCGACATATTCACAGTTACAGATGATGTGCAGGAAAGAACAGTAGCCGCCAACATCGGCATGTCTTACAGTATGACAAACACACTGTTCGAAGCCGGTCTGCCTGCTGTGATGCGTCACCTGGGCGATATAAGCAGCGAAACAGTAAGAAGCTGGGTTATGGGGAAGAGCCTTTTCCCGGCCACTGTACCGGATTCTTCCACCACTTCCCTCATTGAGGCCGCTGTTGCGGTGGAGGGTTTGCGGATGGCATGGAGCCATCACATGGAAGTAGCATACTACACAGGCGATCTCACCTGGAAAGAAAAACTTGGAATAAAAAAACCATCTGCCATAAACCCTCTCCTGGCCACGCTGAACGGAAAGCGATTCCATCTGAACAAACTGCAAATGGTAACAGGTGCCGGGGGGATTTTCTCACATTCAACACCGGTTCGTGCGGCGTGGATGCTTGCAGAGGCATTCCGGCCGCCAGGGCTGACCACATTGTATGTAGACACCCACTTCAGAAGCCCACACATGGGAACACTGTTGCAGAAGTATCCCGAGGAAGCACTTCAATGTTATATGGACGACTGCATAAAGCCGGTCTGCAGGGTTCTGGCACCTGCCTGGAAAACAATCGGACCCTTTGCCCGGGTAACAGACAGCTCCGGTCAGAAAACTGTGTGGCCGGGAAGCTGGCTCTACATCGAAGACACAACAGACATCACAGTTCATTTGTTCGGCCCTGCCATGGATGGCCTTGAATCACTGGGAGACGGGATACCCCTGCTGATCGACTGCAGGAAACCGGGAGAACCACTGCCGGTTGACTTCCAGAGAGAATTTGCTGTGCCTCAGGGATCGGTTGAATTTCCATTCAGAAATATTGAACAGCCTGAACCGGGGCTTGTTCAGTATTCCATGTCTTTGCCCTGCCCGGGAAATATCTCTGCTGTTCCCGAAGACGAGGTGGTTCCGGGAGACTGCCTTGGCCGTGTTGAAGAGGTACCGCCACGACACTTCATTGTAGATATCAGAAGCTCTCGTTTTTGTCCGAATACACTGTCTGACCTGGAAGTAAGACAGTGCATCACCGTTGCACCTGGAGATTCAGTAAAGACCGGAGACTGCCTGTTCCGTTACGTATTGAAATCACACATCTCGGAATTTGGAAGCCCGGTAAGCGGAATTGTTACAAAAATAATTCCACCGGGAATTATATTCATGGAAGAAGACATGGGCCATGATGACCAGCCACATGTTGTGGAGGTTTGCGAAACATTGTCTGTGCCTCCTTCTGAAATGGCTAAATTTCTGAGAGTAGAGATGGGCGAGTTTCTATACAGAGGGCAGTTGATCGCAGCTGACAACCCGATAAGCATGTCTGTATCACCCGCTCCTGGTTTTGTAACAGAAATTGATCACCAACTAGGTACAATTACAGTTCAGTACAACATGACCCCTATACTGATAGAAAGCCCTCTCGCAGGAAAAGTCATTGATACAGACAACACAAAAACAGTTACAATGGAATGCACCGGGTTAAAAATTCAGGGAGTACTGGGTTTTGGTAAAACAATTCGGGGCCCTCTGCGTATGCTTTCCGATTCATCAACCGGTGAAATCGCCTTTACAGATTCCATTGTTGATTCCTCTGTACTGAAGAAGGCAGAGGAACTGGGAGTTTCCGGCCTGGTGTGTACATCAATAACAGGCGATGCCCTTGTAAACTGGCTCGGCCGAGAGCCTGGGATATTTATCACAGGGCAGGAAGAAGTGCCTTTCTCTCTGCTGATATTGTGCGGTATAGGCAGCAATAATACTGATTCAACTGTTTCCCCTGAACACTGCAATGGAACCCACACCGCTGTCTTTCCGGAAACGAAGATCCGCGCTGGAATTCACAGACCATTCATGGTAATCTCACCATGCTGATTTCCCACATGCAGGGGCTGTGTTTTATTGAAACACAATGGGAATTGTACAATTGATATATTTGGGATTGCACACATACTAATTCAAACGGAGCTGTCTTCTGAAAAACTCATGTAAGTTTCTATTCTTATCAAATACTGCAGTTGGAATGATATTGCTGAAGGGACGTACTGATGCCTGCTGCCGGAAGAGCTAAACTTACCCAGGGGAAGATACTGCCTCAGCTTATCAAGCTGACCATCCCCATGATGGCAGGCATGGTGGGCATGGTGGTGTTCAACATTGTTGATACATTCTACATAGGGCAACTGGGTAGCGAACAGCTTGCGGCAATGGGGTACACATTTCCAGTTGTAATGTTCATTACCAGTATTTCCATCGGCCTGGGGATGGGTGCGTCAGCGGTAATTTCCAACGAAATAGGTAAAGGCTCTTTTGAAAAGGTGCGGCACCTTGCCACCAATTCACTGCTGCTGGGTTTTCCTGTAGTAGCTCTGTTCGCCCTTGCAGGCTTTCTTACCATAGAACCTTTATTCCGGCTGCTGGGAGCGGAAGGTACCACCCTGGGGTACATCAAAGAATACATGCAGATATGGTACATCGGTGTACCCTTCGTGGTTATTCCCATGATAGGCAACAACATTATCCGTGCCACCGGAGACATGAAAACTCCGGGGTTGATAATGGTCTCCATTGCCATTCTCAACAGCATCCTGGATCCTCTTCTGATTTTCGGACTGGGTCCATTCCCTGAGCTGGGTATTACTGGTGGAGCCCTTGCAACACTGTTCTCCCGGGCTGTTGGAATGACCCTTGCATTTATAATTCTTGTAAAAAGAGAAAAGATCATTCGATTTGCTGTTCCCAAAGCTCGTGAACTCTTTGATTCATGGAAAAAGATCCTTTACATCGGCATACCTGCCGGGCTTGCTAAACTTATTATTCCTCTCTCTATGGGTGTGGTTACCAGGCTTGTTTCAGAATACGGGAACAGTGCCGTTGCCGGGCTTGGCGTGGCAACAAGGCTGGAAGCCCTGGCTATGATGCTTCTTATGGCACTGTCTACTGTACTGATCCCCTTTACCGGTCAGAACATGGGGGCAGGTCTGAAGAACAGGGTACTGAAGGCTTTGAAGATCAGCTATATATTTTCCCTATCGTGGGGGGGGGTAATGTTCGTTCTGTTCCTCTTCACAGGAAAATTTATGGCAGGCCTGTTTAACAAGGATCCGGATATAATTGCCACTGTTGTTCTGTACCTGAACATCGTTTCCATCAGCTACGGTTTTCAGGGCTTCATGATAATTTCGTCAGCAGCACTGAATGGCAGCCACAAACCCATCCATTCTGCAATACTGTCTGTGAGCAGAATGTTTGTGTTCTACATTCCACTGGCTTTGCTGGGTATGAAGTTCTTTGATTTGAAGGGAATTTTCCTTGCGGGCAGCATTGCCAACTTTGGTGCCGGTCTGCTTTCCCTTTACTTCGTTCACCGGCAGATTGTTCATAAGCGTATTAGATGATTGCTGCTCTTCCATGCTGACACACTCTGCACCAATCAGAATACTATATTAAGCGTGTGGTTTTTCAAGGGAAGCTGGTGGTAATGAAGAATATAAAGAAAATACCTTATGGAACAGCCAGTTATGATAAGATTCAAGAATTTAATCATTATTTTGTTGACAAAACTAAATATCTGGAAATTCTTGAGAACCTTGATACTTATCATTTGTTCTTTCTTCGTCCCCGCCGTTTCGGCAAATCATTGTGGTTATCAATTCTGGAACACTATTACGATGTTAACAAAAAAGAC
>JAOZLN010000056.1 GCA_029934845.1 Candidatus Sabulitectum sp. | reverse complement strand
TCGGTGGTTGGCTATTATAACTCCGGTACCGGTGATCGTATTTCCTGGCACGAGAACGACGGTACAGGCGGCGGCTGGACACAACACGATATCGAACCTTCTATTGACGGTTGCAGGGGTGTTGTTGTAAGAGACATGGATGATGATGGCTTCAACGATGTAATTGCTGCTTCCTACAGCGATGACTACTTTTGCTGGTATCAGAATGATGGCACAGGAACAGCCTGGACCAAGTACGATATAGGCACCGGAAATGGTCCTCGTATAGATGATGCCATGGACCTTGACTACGATGGTGATATCGACATTGTCGTAGGCCTTTATTCCGCAGACTCACTCTGCTGGTACGAGAACGAAGGCATTGGCAATCCCTGGGTTAGACATACGGTAAGCGGCTCATTCGATGGTTCAAGAGGAGGCCGGTTCAACGATTTCAACGGGGATACATTCATTGATATAATGGCCCCATGCGGCAGCGGTGACAGTCTCTGCTGGTTCGAGAATTCCGATCTTATCGGTACATCCTGGACAAGACACACTATCAGTGTTTTTGATTTCCCCTGGATGGCAAATACTGCTGACATCGATGATGATGGTGACTCTGATGTTATGGTTTGTGGTTACAGCGCCACCTTTACCGGGGCTATCTGGTACGAGAACAATGGGACCGGATCCGCCTGGACCGAGCATATAGTTTATAATGGCGCTACTGCCGGAGCACTTACCATGTTCATTGGTGCTTTTGACATCAATCAGGACGGTATCATGGATGCTGTAGTAACTCAAAGCGGTTACGATGAAGTGGCGTGGCACGACCTTCTTGTAGGCAACGGAGTTGTAGAATCATCCATTCTGGACGCCCAGGAGGATGCCGGCTGGACCTCCATTGACTGGACGGCAGCCACAACAGGCAACAATTCAGCTGAATTCCAGGTAAGAAGTTCAGATGATTCTGCTGATATGGGTGACTGGTCTTCAGATATAACCTCACCTGGTTCCCTGTCTCCCTACACCACATCCGGGGATGACTTCATACAGTACAGAGCCTTGCTTCACACTGATGATGTCACTGATCTACCGGTTCTGGAAGACATAACAATAAGCTGGGCTTTTGTAAGCATCGAACACGGTGCAGAAGCAGTTGAGCAGTACACATTCGGCATAGTTTCTGCAAATCCATGCAGAGTTGCCCCTGTGATCAATTTCAGTATTCCTGTGGGTGGAAAAGTTGAGCTGGATGTTTTTGATGTTTCCGGAAGAATTGTTCACAATCATTCTTCAGAAAACCTTGAAGCCGGATCCTACCAGGTAACTCTTGACAGCATGTCACCGGGTGCCTATTTCATTCGTATGAATGCCGGAGAATTCAGTTCTACTGAAAAACTTGTTGTTATCAGATAAATTTCGAATGTAGCTTCAGAAAGGGGCGGTGGCCACTGGCCACCGCCCCTTTTGCAGTTTGCATCAGATCCTGATTGAAAGACGATGTAAATCCGGCGCTGATGATCGATTCCAACTGCTGCAGTCCTCAGCCGGTATTACGAACTGGGTGAAAAACAAATCATTCTCCGGTTTCACCTGGGGCTACTGATTTAGTAAGTTCTGTAGATTAACAGAATACGGTACTTTTTAAAGGGTAACTGCATGACAACCCCTTTACTCAGACGCTAATTTCAAACATACTCTGTTAGACGGTGAGCACCGTCTGGCAAACCGGAAGAAATTCCGGGACGCAAAGTTACGGGTCCTAACCTGTTGCGGGGAAACAGGAAGGATGGCCGGGCTACCGTTGTAAACGCAAACTGGAAGTAATTCCAGGACGCAAAGCCCACGGGTCCCAGCCCTTTTAAGGGAAGGATGGCCGGGTTACCTGACGCTTCGCTGGAATACGCGGAGGAATTGGAGGTGCTCGTTATGAAGAAGGCTATGGTACTAATAGTGCTGCTTCTTCCTGCGGTTCTACTGGCTTCCGTAACGGAAACAGTGATACCGTCCACTCTGGATGCGTATCTGGCTGTTGCCGGAAATGCGATGGATGACGGAGACTTCGAGGTTGCGCTCCTTCTTTACGAGGAAGCTGTTGAGAGAGATCCCCACTCTCAAGTTGCTCTTGCTGGAAGACTGGTTGCTTTTGCGGAAAGCCGCAGCCTGAGTGTTGCTACTGTTGCTGTTACCGTTTTGAATTGAGCTGGAGATTCCGGCTGGAAAGTCTCGAACCTTTCAGCCGGAATCTGAATAATTACCATTAGCGGGGATGTATTAATAGTGCTTCGTCTTTCAGAAGACAGCAAACAAAATGAGTTAGAGCCCTACAGGTCGTCCTGGAAGGCTCTGTTTCTGGTATCGGGTCTTACCCTGGCGTACTTTTACTTCTTTTTCAATTTTCCAAGACCTGTGCTTATTATACTTGTTGGCGTTCCTGTGCTGTTCTTTACAATACTGCATAACCCCAACCCTAGGACATGGGTATTACTGCTTCCGTTTGTAATAACATATGGGAATATAACCCTTAACTATGGGCCGTTCTATATCGCTGTAGCAACCATGGCAGTTCAGTCTTCTTTTCTGCTCTATCTTGTTGTAAAACTCGCCGGGTACAGGGAATTCCCTCGTTTCCCATGGGTGGTCTATCTGGTTTTTGCAGCGTTTCTGGCACAGCTTGTTTCTATGTTCATTACTATGCACCACTACAATAGTTTAATCGGCAATATTATCAGGGATGCAAACAAAATTTACCTTTCCGCCCTTCTTATTCCTGTTATTTACGATTGGTTTGGGCGGGGCAAGTGGCTTGTTCGAATGCTTAAAATGCTTACAATCATGCTTATTCTTATGTCTATATACGGTTTATATCAATACTATTCCGGCACTCTGGATAATACAGGCGAACAGGCATCAGGCTTTGATCTGGCAGGCCGAGTTTATTCCTCCTTTGGCGGCGGGTCAAATTCATACTCCGGTGTGCTGGAGCTGATGATACCCACAACACTGGCTTCCATGTTTCTTTTCAAGAAGAAAAGCTGGAAGATCCTTGCTCTGGCAGCAACCATACTCGGGTTTCAGAATGTGCTGTATACCTTTTCGCGAGGGGGATTCCTTACAGCATCTCTTGCTACCTTCGCGTATCTCATTTACAGGTACAGGAAAAAAATATGGGTTCCAATTCTGGCATTTTCCATCCTGACCGGTGGTCTTCTGCTTAATGCAGGAGAATTCAAGAGGCAGCTTACAGTCTTCGGAGATACGCAGTCATTAATGCTGGATACCAGTCTTCTTCACAGGTACACCTCTTATATGGGTTTCATAAACTCCATTAAGGAATCTCCTGTGGTTGGAGCAGGGTGGGGAAGTCGGGAGTTTTACCACGGTAGAACGGCTTTGTATGCTTTCTGGGAAGTAAGACACGAAGACAGCATAGAAAAGATCACAAGGTTTGGTGGGTTGAATAGCACTATCCTTGAAATGCCCTACAAGGGAGGATTGTTCTCTGCAGTATCTCTGTTGCTGCTGTTTGCTGCTTTTGTTTTCTCTTCCATCAAGCTTCTGAAAAACGGTACCGACAAATCTCTGGGCATGGGGCTTATCTGCGGTCTTTCTGCTTTCTGGGTTCATCAGGCATTTGACAACCTTACTCAATGGCCACAGACCGGAGCGTTTTTCTGGCTCTTTTTTGCTCTTCTGATAAGCGTTGCTTATCCGTGTTGCGGTAAAGAAGTGGATTCACTATAAATTCTGAATGTTTTTCGGAGAGGAGCTGTTCTGGTAGAATTTCTTGTTGAAACAATATGGATATGTGTGGGCATAATACTTGTGCCTATGGCTGTGTATCCTGTTGTTATGTTCTTACTGGGCACTGTTAGATCTCGAGGAAATGGTTTTTCTTTTCAGGAGTATCCCGTGGTCAGTGTGATGGTTGCAGCTCGCAATGAAGAGAAGTGTATTGGAGATCGAATCCAAAATCTTCTTGCACAGGACTACCCAGCAGGTCGTTTCGAGATTCTTGTTGCTTCCGATGTTTCCACTGACAGAACAGATAAGATCATAAATTCATTTGCAGACAGAGGAATCCGCTTCTTCCGTTTTGAAAAACGAATGGGCAAATCAGCACTTATGGTGGAATTGTCAAAGAAAGCAAATGGCAAGATTCTTATTTTCACCGATGCAAATACCCAGTTTAGTAAAGATACTATAAGAGAATTGGTTGAACCTTTTGCCGACCCTTCAGTGGGCTGTGTGGACGGCTCCAAGCAGAACAGTCTGAGTTCAGTTACATGTGAATCGATCTACTGGCGCTATGAGCAGATGCTAAAAGCTCTGGGCAGTAGAATAGGAGCTGTCCTGGGTGCTACAGGTGCTGTGTTTGCAGTTCGCAAAAACCTCTACCATCCAGTTAATGCTGCCAGAGCTGATGATTTCGAAACAGCAGTTTCCACCCGGATTCAAGGGTATACCTGCCTCTATAACTCCAGAGCTGTGGCTGCGGAACCAACACCGGACAACTCAATGCAGTACCATCGGCTGGTCAGAATCGTAAGCTGGATGATTGGTTCAGCGTTTTCTCTGTTCGGCAAGGCAGTTAAGAACAGGAAATTCGGGCTTGCTCTGCAACTTGTTGTGCACAAAATACTAAGATGGAATATGGGAATATTTGCTATAATAGCCACCATTGCAGGGGTTCTGCTGGCAGTTTACGATTCACCAACTAACTTTCTTTTTCTAAGTGTGATGATTTTTAATATAATTGCCCTTATTGGAAAGGTTGCAGGTAGCAGATTTCCATCTTCATTGAGACTGCCATATTTTTTCTGGTTGATGTGTCTCGCTTCACTGTCTGGGGTTGCCCGAGCTATTACTTCTCAGACTGCTGCCGTATGGGATCACAGCGCAAGATAAATTCGCCGCACAAGGAGGCTGCTTTTGATATTCTCTACATGCTTTGCTGTTCTTTTTCTAGGATTAACTTCAGAAATATCTCCGGGAGATATTTCTGCCTTGCAAATGAATGTAGGAACAGGTTCTATTCTGACACCGGCTGATTTTTTCAGTGCGGAAGAATATATGGTTAACCCCGGCGACCAGATGTGGGTTTCTTTTCCTGATGGAATTCCTTTCTCCAGATCGAGTGAAGGCAACTCTACAGTATTTCTTGTTGTGGGACTTGATGGAATCCTTAATATTCCTACCCTGCCCCCCGTTAACACTAACGGCATGACTCTGTTAACTCTACAGAATACGATAACTCAACTTGTATCCCGGACATTCAGAGGGATGATAGTTAGTGTGGGGCTGGCCCGATCTGCAAGCTTTCAGATTCCGGTTACCGGCCAGGTTGGCATACCGGGTATTGTAACAGTCAACGGCCTGTCAAGACTTACAACAACTCTTGAACTGGCCGGTGGCCTTTCTTCCTCTGGATCTTCGTCAAACATCATTCTTATCTCTCTTGAAGGCGATTCTACCACTTTCAACCTTAATGACTTCTTTACTGGTGGTGATTTAAGCGCAAACCCTCTGATGCAAAGAAATTCTAGAATACATGTGCCCACTCTCCTTTCTACAATCACTGTGGAGGGCGCTATTTTCCCTCCCTTCAACAGGCTGGAAAATGGTGCTTCTATGGCTAATCGCAAACTTTTGGAATTTATTCCTGGGGAAAGCGCCAGGGATGCTGTTATACGAGTGGGTGGAACCATAGGATCAGCAGACCTGAGCAGATGTTTTGTTCACCGCACTCACTCTGATTCGACTACTGTCTTAATACCATTCACTATGCAGGGTCAGGCAGTATCTGTTGCACTTGTACCAGGCGATAGAATAGTTGTGCCCTCACTATCAGAATTCATAAATGTAACAGGAGAGGTTGTTTCCAGAAATCCTGTTCCTTACTCCCCCGGAATGTCTGTAAACTATTACATTGGTCTTGCCGGTGGCTTTAATACAGTGGCCAGGCGTGGCTCGATAAAGGCAATTCTATTAGATGGGGAAAGAGTCAATATTGAATTAACAGACATAGTACCCCCCGGAACAACACTGGAGGTTCCCAGAGTTCCTGTAAAATTCTGGGAGGAGTATCTGGTGATTCTTACCGGAGTGGCTACTGTGGTTATTGCTTATCAGAGCATTTTCAGTAATTAAGGGGAATGATGAGTGAATCGCCTAACAACATGATTTATATTCTTCTAAAGAATAGAAAATTCATTGCTACAGTGCTTGCTATTGTTATGGGAATTACGATAGCCATAACTTACATTATTCCCAAGGGATATACCGTCACAACCGTGATTCTTCCCCCGGAGGAGCAGGCAACTCCCGGATTAAGTCTGGGTGGGCTCTCTCTTGGAGAATTTGCCGGATTCTTCAGTGGGGGTATGGGATATACACTTCCGCTGATGACCACCCTTGCAGACGTCTACTCGGAAATACTTAACAGCAGAACTCTTATAGACCAGGTGATTCTGACCACCGGATACATAGACAGTCTTAATCTTGCTGAAAGGTATGAGGAGAATCCCGACCTGGCCATGTTTCTGGCCAGAAAAACATTCAAGAAAAATTACACCGCTTCTGTAACCTCTTCCGGATTCCTTGAAATAACAATTACTTCTGGAAAACCTCTTTATTCTGTAGAGCTGTCCGAGCGGGTTGTTTTTCTTCTTGACAGCATAAACACCAGCGTTACCCTTGCTCGTTTCACTGAAAGCAGGGAAAACACAGAAAATCAACTGACCATTGCAAAAACCGGTCTCGAGACCACCATTGCAGCCATGATGCGCTTCGAAGAAGAATACGGTACTATCATGCCCAATGAGGAAGTTGCTCAGGTAATGTCAGTCCTGGCGGACATGAAGGGCAGGTACATTGAAACTACCTTGATGGCCAGTGCTGTAAGAAATGGCATACGGTCTGGAACCACATCTCAGCTTCTGGAACTTGATGCAACAGCGGAAGCGCTAAGACAATCCATTCAACTGATAGAGAATGGTTCGTCAACAGGTGGTATAGACATGGGAATAGGTCTGAGTAACCTGCCTCCGGCAATGATCCAGTACGCCAGACTTCAAACTGATTTTGAGATGCAGTTGATGATGTCTTCCGCTCTGGAACTGCAGGTTGCACAGGCGATAATTCAGGAAGAAAATATAGTCAGCTCTATAAGAATACTTGACCCTCCGCGCCACCCTGGCTGGAAGAGCAAACCAAAGAGACTTTATATCTGGATAGAATTGTTCTTTGTAACATTTGTTATTCTTGTTATCTTCCTGTACTCCAGGGAAAGATGGCACCAGCTCCGTCTGGAAAATCCTGAAACCTGGCAGAAATGGAACAATCTGAAACAGGATATCAGGAACGACTTTAGAAGGAATAAAGGGAAGTAACCCGGTTTTACCGAATTACTTCCGTTCCCATTCTTTCAGCAAGAACAGGTGGAAGCTTTATGCTTCCATCTTCCTGCTGGCCGTTCTCAACCAGAGAAATGATCAGTCTTGGCAGTGCAAGCCCGGAACCGTTCAGAGTATGTATAAACTTAGGCTTTCCTCCGCCTGAGGGTCTGTAGCGCATGTTGCCTCTTCTGGCCTGAAAATCACGGAAATTTGATATTGATGAAACCTCAAGCCACTTTTCCTGTCCGGCAGACCATGTCTCGATGTCATAGCATTTAGCTGCGGCAAAACTCAGGTCACCAGAGGCAAGAAGCAGAATTCTATAAGGTATTCCCAACAGCTCCAGCATTCCGGCTGCATGGTCAAGAATTTCCTGGTGTGCCTCTTCTGATCTTTCGGGATGCTCTAAACGCACCATCTCTACTTTTTCAAACTGATGAACTCTGTTAAGACCTCTGTTGTCTTTACCGTAACTGCCTGCTTCTCTTCTGAAGCACGGAGTGTATCCGCACAGTCTTACAGGCAGATCTGCCTCCTCCAGAAGCTGATCCCTGTAGAGATTCGTGATAGGAACTTCGCCTGTAGGTATAAGATAGAGGTTATCCCGGCCAATCTTATACATGTCATCTTCCATTTTAGGAAGCTGTGCTGTGGCAGTCATAGATTCGGCTTTTGCTACAAATGGCGCCCAGATCTCTTCCATTCCAGACTGGGTGTGATAGTCAAGCATCCAACTTATCAGATTTCTCTGCAATTTTGCAGCCCAGCCGCGAAAAAGAATAAAGTTTGAACCTGCAATTCTGCCTGCAGCTTCCGGTTGAAAAACATCCTCCATAAGTTCCCAATGAGGTTTTGGTTTAAAATTGAATACAGGGATCTCTCCCCAGGACCGAAGAACAACATTGTTCTCTTCCCCGCCGACTGGAACATCAGGGTCGGGGATATTGGGAAAACTCATTTCCATTTCAGCAAGACTTTTATCTATTTCGGAGACCTTGTCCTCCAGCGTAGTGAGCCTTAGGCCGGTCTCGCGGCTTTTTGCCACTTCATAGTCAGCATTCTCACCGCTGCGCTTTTTCAAGGATACAGCCTTTGAGAGCGTGTTGCGCTGATTCCGAAGATCTTCTATTTCCAGCATAACAGTTCTTCTGGAGGAATCCGCTACTACCCAGGTATCCATGTTAATCTTTTCGTTCTTGGCATTTGCGGCTTCCGCTACTTTCTGCGGATCTTTTCTTAGCAATTTTCGGTCAAGCATTTTTCATCTCCAGATTTTCTAAAAAACATAAGGAAGGAATATAAGTATTCCTGCAACAGCCGCAGAAATTGATGCTACCAGAACAGCACCTGCTGCCACATCTTTGGCATTGCCTACAAGTTCATGCCACTCTGGAGCAACACGATCTGCTAGAAATTCCAGCCCGGTGTTCAAGGCTTCCGCTGCCCATACCAAACCAACAGCAAGGGAAAGAATGGCCCAGTCATGGTAGTCTATTTGCAGGAACAGACCGAGAAAAACAACACAAAATGTAGCAAACAGATGAAATTTTGCATTGGGTTGGGTTTTTACCAGAGTAGCCAGACCCCTGAATGCAAATTTAAAGCTTTCAATTCTTTTTCTTACCATAAACCCGGTGTGATCCTTCCTTCTATATCAATATCAACAGACAGGGAAAAAGAGAAGCCGTCCCCCGTTCCCTGGTTGTCTGCCACGGCAGAAGCAATTCCGCAGGCAGCACCAACGGCAGCACCGAAAACAACATCTGACGGAAAATGTTTACCCAGATTAACTCTTGACACACAAGTATATAGAGCTAATGCAGAAAGAGGAACCCCGACACCTGCACCATACCGGTGCCAGAGAACTGCTGTTACGCACGAAGCCCCTGCAGCATGAGCAGAGGGAAAACTTCTGTTGTTCGAGCTGTCTGGTCTAAGTCTTCCGGAGGTAAGCTTCAGGGTTTGCACAATACCGTAAGTGTACAACAGACCCCGGCATAATTCTTCCCCGGTGTTCTCGATCTGATCAGAGTCTGCCATAACACCTGCTGCCCACAACGCAGCTGCAGACAGGGGAAGAGCTTTACCAAAGATGACATTATCGATCTTATCAAATGTTCTGAATGGCCGCTCTGGAAGAGATCCCCTGTATCCAGACGGATCCTCTGTTTTAAACAGACAGAAAGATGCCAGGGATCCTGATGCAAGAACTGACACAGGAACCGGAGTAAAGAGATTCTCTCCGGTTCTTAATGTGTTTTCAATAAGATCCTGTCCTGATGCAACTGTAACTATAACTGTGGTCAGAACAACGGCAACAAGGAACCTACTTCTGGTAAAATTCCTTAACTGCAGCAATAACTTCATCCTGTTCTTCCTTTGTCAGCTCTCCAAATACGGGCAGAGAAATGACTCTCTCACTGCAATCTTCAGAAATCTTGAAATCACCTTCCGAGTAACCAAGATCGGCAAAGCATTCCTGCAGATGAAGAGAAAGGGGATAATAAACAGCACAGCCGATCTGTCTGTTTCTTAAGAAGGCTAAAAGTTCATCTCTGTTCTCTGCAAGAAGCGTATACTGGTTGTAGATAGACCATGCTCTGGGATCAATGGAAGGGGTCTTTATCTGACTGATCCCGGCAAATTCCTTGTTGTACCTCTCTGCATTGGCTCTTCTTCCCGCATGCCACTCCTCAAGTTTGCGAAGTTTTACTCTGAGGAATCCTGCCTGCAGGGCATCCAAACGGCTGTTTGTGCCTACTTCCGCATGAAGGTAGCCTTTTCCCCCGTGCTCTCGAATGCTCCTTAACCTGGCTGCAAGCTTGGGGTCGTTCGTTGTGAGCATTCCTCCGTCACCCAGAGCACCAAGGTTTTTTGAAGGGAAGAAACTGAAACATCCAATGGTACCAAGAGAACCGGCCCGGGAATCTTTCCATCTTGCACCAACTGCCTGAGCAGCATCTTCTATTACAGGAAGTTCACATGTTATTGCAGT
>JAOZLN010000317.1:394-3202 GCA_029934845.1 Candidatus Sabulitectum sp. | reverse complement strand
TCACCCATTATCGCACACTCTCCCAGAGAAATAAGAATGTCACAATTCTCGCGGAAGTACTGAAGGTTGTGTACATTCTCTTCGTTGCAGCATCCACCTTCAATAAGACCTACAGCGATACGCCCTGTAAATTTCTTGATATCATCAACCGGCGACTTGTCAAAGTCTACCAGTTCTACCAGTTTCAAAATACGATCATCTATGTCCAGCAGGGACATGTGACAACCGAAGCATCCAGCAAGTGATGCGGTAGCTATTTTTGGTTTTGCCATGATCTATAACCTCATCCTTACTTCGCTGCGGTTTTAAGGGCCTCAATATCAGACCCGATAGGCCGGGAGTCGTACTTGCGTTTCCCAATGGGCACGGCGTAACCCACACCTTTTTTAAGAATAGCGCCAACCGGACAATTCTCGATTGCCTTGTCTGTTACGGAAACATCTGTAGCAGCAAGATCAGTATCAGAGTTGAAAGCCACTTTCTTGTGTATACCCCTTCCTACGAACTGGAACACATTCTTGCCATCCAGCTCTTTGGAGGAACGAACACACCTTGCACAAAGAATGCATCTGTTGTGATCGATATAGATATCCGGATGGCTGGCATCGATATCATGCTTATTAAACATGTACGGATATTTTGGAGCAAGCATACCAAGCCTGTAACCAAGAGCCTGAAGCTCACAGTTACCACTCTTCTCGCAGAAAGGACAGTAGTGATTACCCTCTACAAAAAGCATTTCAACAAGGTTTGTACGGATCTGACGAAGCTCCTCAGTTTCGCTTTCAACATTCATACCAGGTGAAACAGGCTGGGTGCAGGCTGTCTGAGGTCGATCATTAACCATAACAGTACAGACGCGGCAGCTGCCGAATGGAAGCAGATCTTTGTGGGCGCACAGACGCGGGATATAGATTCCTGCTTCATCTGCGGCCTGCATGATAGTCTGTCCCGGCGTGGCATCAATTTCGACTCCATCGATGGTGAATTTTATTTTATCGCTCATTTAGAACCCTTTCTTACTCAGCGTAAATCACGGACTTGCGTCCCTGAAGATCTTCACCATTGGCAAGTGCCTTGTGAATGTCAAAGGTGCGCTGCATACCATCCTTATTTTCCTTTACAAGCTTCTCGTACTCCGAGCGGAAATTCTTCAGTGAAGTAAGAACTGGATTTGCAGAGGTCTGACCCAGACCACAGCGGCTGGCCACACCAATGGTCTTACCAAGCTGCTCCAGGTAATCAAGATCATCCGGCGTACCTTTGCCGTCGATGATAACTTGAAGGCGCTCTTTCAGAAGCTCATTGCCTACACGACATGGAGTGCAATAACCACAGCTTTCTTCGCAGAAGAATTCCATGAACTCAAGAGCAATTTCAAGCGGGTTACGATCAGTATTAAAGATCATCACTGCACCGCCAGTTGCAACATCATCATAGCAGATCTTCCGGTGAAAATCAGCCTCGCCGATGAGCTGACCGGATGGGCCACCCATCTGAACAGCATAGGCATCCTCTGCACCGGCCTTAACCAGCATCTCTGCAACTGTGGTACCGAATGGCAGTTCGTAAACTCCCGGTCTTGTACAATCGCCTGAAATACTGAGCAGTTTAGTTCCAGTAGAACCTGTCGATCCCATTTCTGCAAACCAGCCTGCACCCTTGTCAAGGATCTGTGCAACACAGCAGAATGTCTCAACATTGTTTACGGAGGTTGGCAGTGTCAGATAACCCTTTTGTGCAGGGAATGGTGGACGGTTCTTAGGATCTCCCCGCAGCCCCTCGCATGAACTGATAAGTGCAGTTTCCTCGCCACAGATATAAGCTCCGGCACCCATTTGAATTCTTATGTCGAAATCAAAACCTGTTTTTCCCAGAATGCTGATGCCAAGCAGTTTTTTGTTTCTGCGGTCTGCAAGAATACTTTCCAGGAAAGGTCTTAGGTATGCGTACTCTCCTCTGAGATAAAGAACACCGGTTTTTGCACCAATTGCATAACCGGCGATGGTCATTCCCTCAAACATCAGATCTGGTCTCTCTGTAAGAATAGTACGATCTTTGAATGTTCCCGGTTCACCCTCATCTGCGTTACAGATAACAACCTTTTCTTCACCTTCAGCGCCGCGGGTGAACTCCCATTTCATTCCAGTTGGGAAACCAGCTCCCCCTCTACCTCGAAGTCGTGCGGTTTTCACATCTCTGATAACTTCTACAGCAGACATCGAGAGAGCTTTGTGAATAGCTTTTCCAGCCTTAAGTTCAGCAAAGATGACCGGACCCTTTTCGCGTATATTGTTGCTTACCATGGAATTTACCAGTGGATTAGCATTATTGCCATCACCCAGCATGTGCGTCAGACGATACTCGTCTTCATTTTCCTTCAGTGACTTAACTATCTCTCTGGCTGAATCACTGGAAAGTCGCGTTACTATCTTATCGTTCACAAGAGCAGCAGGTGCCTGATCGCACATGCCTATACATGGAGTCCATTCCAGAGTGAACTTTCCATCCGCGGTCGATTCTCCAAAGTTAATGTCAAGTTCTTCCTGGAATGCCTTTGCAACCTTGTCTACGCCCTGCATCTTGTCTATCACATCGTTACACAAGCGAATAACAAACTTACCTTTTGGTTTTTCAGACAGGAAGGAATAAAAAGAAACAACACTCTCTACTTCCACCCTGTGCGAATTTACCGCGTCAGCGATGATATCCATCGCAGAGCCGGAAATCTGACCAAAACGCTGTTGAACCTCACGGACGATATCCATCATCCGCGTGTGGTCGTCGGCATTCTTTTTACAGATTCCC
>JAOZLN010000317.1:0-384 GCA_029934845.1 Candidatus Sabulitectum sp. | reverse complement strand
ACTGATGGCTTTTTCGAAATTTTCTGCCATTAATTACCTCGGCTTTTGTCATAAGTGTACAAAACCAGAACCTCGAGAATAACATCAATTTCCTATCTGGTTATGCAGGAATTGCTGCGCATCCTCATGCGAACTACTGTTAGCTTCTTAACCTCTACTCCGGCAAGTGTTTCCCTCCATTCTGCCGGAAAGTGCAAACAATATTTTTTATTTCTAAACAAATCTACAAAAAATCAACACATTCTACCTGCGTTTCACACGCATGAACAACTGCGGGAACCACAGGCAAAAGTAAGATCACAAAACATGAAGATACAAACAAAGAGTACTGACTTCTTCTGGTTCGACCGAGCCAAAGCCCTATTCCGTAAAGACCAGTCCCCT
>JAOZLN010000055.1 GCA_029934845.1 Candidatus Sabulitectum sp. | reverse complement strand
ACAACAACCCCGGAATCAATCGCTCTTTCAATGGCATCCGCTGTGTCGGGGTGTACGTTTCCTCTGCCGAAAGCCTCGACAACGATTCCTCTGTAGTCTGATCCCGCAAGAAAATCAATAATATCGTGGCCAAATCCTGCTGCGGTTCTAACCAGTCCTACCCGTTTCTCCAGAACCAGACGACCAGGTGGAAGATTCATTCGCCATATTGGAAGACGGTGATAGATTACTCTGTCATCATCAACAAACCCCAGTGGGCCGTAACCCGGCGAGTCAAAACTGCTTACATTTGATGTACACGTTTTGGTAACTCTGCCTGCAGCATGTATCTCATCGTTAAGAACCACGGTAACTCCCAGATTCTCTGTCTCTGTACAAACAACTCGAACAGCACTTCTTATGTTGCGGGGTCCATCCACGCCGAGATCGCTGCTGCTTCGCATTGCTGCGGTGAAAACCACAGGCAGAATACCCTCAAGGTGTATATCAGCCATAAATGCGGTTTCTTCAAGAGTATCTGTTCCATGGGTAACCACAACACCGTCAAACTCTTTCGATATTTCTATCTTTCTAAGTTCCCTGGCGATGTCTACCATTATTTCAGGAGTAATGTGCGGACTTGGCAGGTTCAGGTATTTTCTAACAACGATCTTGATGCCGGGCATGGAATTAATACTGCTGATGTCTATCCTGCTGGATGTGCTTATTGATAGCCCCTTATCCCCCTGCAGCATCTCAATTGTTCCCCCGGTGGAAAGAATAAGTATCTTTTTCATGTTATTCCTGTTCCGCAGAAACCGTTAGTGTTTTCAGGTGCCTTTTCAAAGCCTCCGGATTTTCTGAGAACTGCCTTGCCTCCTGCAGGAAACTTCTCCCTGCACCATGAATATCCAGAAGTCTCATCAGCTCCGAATCTGTTCCTGCTGCCTGCAAAAGAAGCTGACTCTCTTCAAGAAGCTGAAGAAGTCCCTCTCGAGCCGGATCCACCGTCCACTTAAGTATGATTGCAACAGAGTCGGCATTGTCTCTGTACTTACGCCTCATATCGGCACTTATCTGCCCGGCATCGCTGGCACTTACAATACCGCTGCCGTACTTAACTCTTCTAAAAATGTCTTGTACCAGCTCAGCGGTCTCTGATATTTCCAATACCGGTTTTTCTGGCACAGACCCGGTACCACTGAAAATCCATGAATCCATTAATCCATCTGCTATCTTGGATTTTTCGAAATTAGACTTTATCTCCAGCATGGCTTTTTCAACCGTTAAAAAGAAAGTACCATAATTTCTCATGAATCCAACTTTTCCGTCAACCCGATCCTCAATGGAAAGCCGTTCATCCAGTATATCGGTTAACAGCCTGCTGTTTTTCATGCCAAGCAAAAGAAGGTCAAGCCTTTCAGCAGAATTTCTTTTCCAGAGTGGAAGAAGAAAATGTTTTTCCATAAGAACAAAACCACTATCCGGTCCGGTAGCATCTCTGAAGCAACCTCGCAGGGTGGATAAAAATCCATCCGCAGAATTATACCCCAGAAACTCCATGGCATCCGTTGCAGCCTTTGCCATTTCACCAGCAATTTCAGGAGAATTACCAGAGACAAGAGCAATCTCTATTGAACAATTCAGTAGCGGTGGTAACGCTGTTTGTCGCCAGGCATGATAAATATCTTCATCTATAAAACCGTCCATGGATGCAAGGTATGAATACAACTCTGAGCTTACATCAGCTCCGGTTGAATCTTCTCTAAAGCGATCAAGCAACGATGTACCACCAGACAAAGCCAGAATCTCGTCCATCATTATTCTGTTCCACCGGAGAGAAAGACTGGAGGCACCGGGAATTCCTGCTCTTTCCATCTGCCTGGAAAAAAAGCCGGCGGTGTACAAAATAGATTCTCTTGCGCTGCTGTCCGAGGAGGCAGTCAGGGCAGATACTGCCCCATACAACTTCATTCTGGTTGTATCTTCTCTAACCCTGAGAGCATTCCATTCCTGTCTTCTCTGATTGGACCATTTTTCAGAAATATTAAGGGGGGGCGGGGTTTTCTGTGAAAGCCATGAACCTAGAACGGTAACACAGTCCTGTTGGATCTCAAGATCAATTCCCCTGACAAGATACTTTGCAAAATCTTCTCCTGCAGTCATTCCACCAACGCTTCTTGAAAATTCATCTGCGATCTCAAAAAGGAAGGCAGGAAGAGCTTCCGGCTCTCTCTTGAACAAAGAGATCGAAGCCGGTAGAATTTCTCCGAAAAACGTTTGAGCCGTACCTCCGGGATTAACGATCCTTGTACTTTTTGAAGTTGACGATCCGTCTGAGAAAAGAAGTTCAAGAAGGTTTTCTACAACCCCGACACTAACGGAATCCAGGGCATATGGGTTGTCAACAAAAACCCTTAGAATGTTCCCGACACCAACACCGATAAAGTCGGTAAATATGGTGTCTCCCCCGTCTTCCCAAACGGCAAGCCTGCTGAATCTATCGCAAATTGAACGAAGAGCTGTAATAAACTCACCTGTTTTCTCTCCTTCAAAACCCGGGATAGAAAGCAGATCAACCATCAAACCATCAACAACCTCAACTCGACCGCCTGCACGAAAAACCTTTTTAAAAACACTGTGCTCGATCTCTCTTAACTTTTCAATTGCTCCAGACGAGTTGTAGCCATTAACTGCGAAATCAAGACAATCATCAAAAACCGGATCGTCCGGGTGCAATTCGTTGAGCAGACCGGTAACAACATTTTCAAGATATCTGTTTCTTTTGTTTATGTCTTTTATGTTGCCAATAAATGATACAACCTTCTCCTCGGTGCTTGAATCGAACGAAAGAAGCGTATCAACCCATGGTGGTACTAGACTGGAAAGAGCTCTACCTCGGTCGGCTGGAGAAAGAGTATCAATCAACCTGCCGGTGAGCAGAATGCGCGAAAGGAATTCCTTCCTGTTTTCGTCGTTTGATGCTCTAAGTACAAGGGAAGCAGCAGAGAGAATACTAGAGGTCTGTACCCCGCTCAGGATGGCTTCGTCCAGATGCTGTATCGCCAATCGAGCAAGGGATTCATCCATATCTGTCACTGCTCGATAAAAACCCATTAAAGAAGTTCTGTCCTGAACTGTACTGAAAGAAAGAACCCTGGAAACAATTGAGGAAAACCCGATGGTGTTCTGTAGAGATGGTCTTTTGCTTTCCACGGTTGCGGTGATCAGTTTCTCTAGAAATGCTAAAACCTCACTGGTTATCTCTTCTCCGGTTGACTTAAGAAAATTCATTACACCAGAAAGCGAAATTCCACCAGGCAACACATCCAGAAGAGCCACAACAGAATAACCCAGATCAGATTCATCTGATTCTGCAATTCTATGTGAAATAACTTCTTCTGTAAAATCCATCTTGATCTGACAATCTATAAGCGGTGTAAGTTTTGGAAACTTTACAAAGCATTCGGTTGCTTCTTTTTGTGACTGAATGTCGAAAAGAGTCGTTGCTTTCTGCTTTCTTTCGCGGGCAATAAGAACATCAAACCCGTACTTCTCTTGAAGTCCGCGAAGAATTCCCGCAAAAAATCGAATAGAGCTCATGGGCACAAGCGCTCCTGTAAGTTTTTCCTGTACCCGGCTTCCTTTCTGCATGATAAGTTTCCATATCTGCTCATGGTCCCTGTCGTCCAGAAGCCATCCGGTCTCCATGGTGAAATCAAGGATAGAGATGGATTCTTCCTGAGACAGATCCAGACAATTTGTAGCAAAAAGTGATTTTCCCAGGGCAGAAAGTATCTTATCTCCACCAGAAGCTGCTCTAACGCAGACAAAGGCAAATCTGTCCGGAAACTGTTCTGCAATACGAAAGAGAATCTCCAGGTTTGATGTCTTCTTTATCCCGGGAGAAAGCAGTGCCGTGTACCAGCAGGCAAGAGAACTTAAGAGAGATCTCTTGAAATCAACTGATTCATGCAATGCCGTTAGTATAAAATAACCGGTAACCGCAAAAGCAATTTTGCTTTTATTCAAATTGTGGCAAATCGTAAACCAGTTTTGAGCAAGCTTTTCATCAACATCAGAAGAGGATGTCATTTTTGACATCTCTGCATAAAGCTTCTCTGCGTCAGGTCTTTCCATAACGGAAAGCAGAGAAGCCAGGGCAGGAACAGAAACCCCAAGCGAAGAAGAAACAGCCAGCCTTCTCACAGAACCGGTAAGTTTAGGTACTATCTTAAGTTGCACCAGCTCAGGGTCTGGAAAATCAGGTACATTAACAAAAGGGGTCTGTATTATCCGAACAGACTGCGCATCTTTTAACCAGGCTTCTATGTGTTGACCAGTCTTTTCACTTACAGGCATCTACTTTATTCCTCGCTGTTTCCTTCCTGTGTTTCCACCTCTTCGTGACTCAAAAGTTCTGCTGGAAGCAAAGCCACATCGGAAACAGTATCGTTCTTGTGAAGATTCATGAGTTTAACGCCTTTTGTGGCTCTGCCTATCATTCTTACATCATCACCCTTGAACCGAATAACCATACCGGACAGAGTCACAAGAAGTATCTCATCTCCAGAAGATGGAACCGAAATTGTCACAACATGACCATTTCTTTCATCTGTAACAATGTTGATAACCCCACTGCCGGCACGATGAGTCTGTCTGTACTCAGACACCGGTGTTCTCTTTCCGTATCCGTTCTCTGTCACAGACATAAGAACATCTTCCGATGAAACAGCAACAAGACCGACAATCCTGTCGTTGCCTTTCAGTCTCATGCCGGAAACTCCCATGGTATCTCTGCCTTGAACCCTGATTTCATCTTCAGGGAATTTGATGGCTCTTCCTAGAGAGGTGGCCAGAACAACGTTAGATTCACCGTTGGTCATTACAGCCTGCACCAGTTCAGAATTCTCCATGAGTTTAATTGCTTTTATACCTTTTTTTCTTGGATGGCTGTACATATCAAGAGAACTCTTTTTCACACGACCGTCACTGGTTGCCATGACTATAAATCTGTCACCGGAGAAATCTCTGACACAAACCCTGGCAACAGGTCTTTCCTCCGGCAAAAGCTGAAGAAGGTTTATTATGGCCTTACCGCGACTGTTCCTGCCAGCCTCCGGGATCTTCCAGACCTTTAACCAGTGACATCTGCCCAGATTTGTAAAGAAAAGAATGTAAGCATGGTTGGTAGAGGTAAATACCTGCTCAATAAAATCCTCATCCCTGGTTGTAACTCCTGTTTTTCCCCTGCCGCCACGAGACTGGCTACGCCATGTATCCACAGGAAGTCTCTTAATGTAACCCCTGTGAGAAACCACAACAACCATTGAGTCATCTGGTATCATGTCTTCAACATCTATACCGTCAGATGTCCACGGAACAATGGAAGTTCTTCTTTCTTCTCCATATTTTTCTGCAACCTCTAAAAGCTCGTCAATAACTATTTCCATTCTAATTTGCTTACTGCCAAGAATTTCCTTAAGTCTTGCTATAAGAACCTCGAGTTCAGAAAGTTCTTCCTCGAGTGATTTTCTGTCAAGGGCCGTAAGCTTGCCCAGACGCATTTCCATTATTGCCTGAGTTTGTTTCTCTGAAAAATCGAATGTTTTCATCAATTCAGCTTTGGCTTCTGTCTGACTTGAAGCCGCCTTTATGATCTTTATCACTTCATCAATATTGTCCTGTGCCTTGATCAGACCACGGAGAATATGTGCTCTGGCCTCTGCTTTTTCGTATTCAAACTGACTTCGCCTGAAAACAACATTATGCCTGTGTTCAACATAAAAAGTTATCATTTCAAGAAGGTTTAATCTTCTTGGAATGTTATCAACAAGAGCTATAAGGTTTGCCCCGAATGTGGTTTCAAGCGTGGTGTATTTATACAACTGGTTCAATACGACTTCTTCAATTGCGTCCCGTTTAAGAACAATTACAATACGCATTCCGTTTCTGTCAGACTCGTCACGAAGATCTGCTATACCGGTAATTCTTTTATCTTTAACCAGATCAGCGATAGATTTGATCAATCTTGCTTTGTTGACCATATAGGGCAGTTCGTAAACCAGTATACAAGCTCTTCCATTAACCTCTTCGGAAACCACCTTACCGCGAACCTTAATTTTTCCTCTACCGGATCGATAAGCGTTTCTGGTTCCGCTGAGCCCCATTATTACCCCTCCAGTGGGGAAATCCGGAGCCTGCACAATGTCCATTATGTCTTCATCGGAAACATCAGGATCGCGTATAAACCTGATACATGCGTCTACAATTTCGCGAAGATTGTGGGGAGGGATATTTGTTGCCATTCCAACGGCAATACCGGATGATCCATTTACAAGAAGATTTGGAATTCCCGAGGGGAGCACAACTGGTTCTTTCAGTCTCTGATCAAAGTTTGATTCAAAACTGACCGTGTTTTTCTCCATATCCGAGAGCATTTCCTCGCCAATACGAGACATCCGAGCCTCTGTATATCTGTATGCCGCGGCAGGATCGCCATCAACAGATCCAAAGTTACCCTGACCTTGTACAAGAGGATGTCTAAGAGAAAAATCCTGTGCCATTCTGACCATGGCATCATAAACAGAACTGTCACCGTGAGGATGATATTTACCTAAAACATCACCAACAACCGTCGCGGATTTTCTGTATGGTCTCTGGTGGGTTAATTTCTGCTCGTACATACTGTAAAGTATTCTTCTGTGTACAGGCTTAAGACCATCGCGCACATCCGGCAGCGCCCTTCCAACAAGCACGCTCATGGAATACTCAATATACGAGTTTTTCATCTCGTCTTCAAGTTGAATAAATGTCTTTCTTTCCCTCTGCTGGAGGTTATTTTCATCAGTAGTCAAGATTCTTCACCTCCGCCGCATGTTCTTCTATAAAGAGCCTGCGAGGCTCTACTTCGTCGCCCATAAGTATGGTAAAAATCCCATCTGCTTCAACAGCATCATCCATTCTTACCTCGAGAAGTGTTCTTTTTTCGGGATCCATAGTAGTCTCCCACAACTGATCCGGATTCATCTCACCAAGACCTTTGAACCTTTGAATTGATACTTTCAAAGAGCCTGTTTCATTCATTATCACAGAATCTCTTTCGCTTTCGGAAAAAACATAGCGCTCTTTTTTGCCCCATTTGAGTCTGAAGAGCGGAGGTTGCGCTATGAATATGTTCCCACCAGATATCAACTGGGGCATGTATCGAAAGAAAAAGGTGAGAAGAAGGGTTCTAATGTGAGCACCATCCACATCGGCATCTGTCATTATTATGATTTTACCGTAGCGCAGTTTTTCAATATCAAAATCTTCCTCGCCAATACCTGTGCCTGTTGCCGTTACAAGGGTTCTTATCTCGTTGTTGTTCAATATTTTGTGCAAAGGAGCTTTTTCAACATTAAGAATTTTGCCCCTGAGAGGCAGAATCGCTTGAAAGTACCTGTCTCTGCCCTGCTTTGCGCTACCACCTGCAGAATCTCCCTCAACAAGAAAGAGTTCCGCTTCATCTGAACTTCTAACGGTGCAGTCTGCAAGTTTTCCCGGTAGCGATGCTGTCTCAAGAGCACTTTTGCGTCTTGTAAGTTCTCGTGCTTTTCTTGCTGCCTGTCTGGCAGCACTGGTATCAATACATTTTTGAATAACTTTTTTTGCTGTAACCGGGTTTTCCTCAAAGTACTGTTCCAGGCCGGAATATACCATGGTTTCAGTAACGCCTTTAACTTCTCGATTGCCAAGCCTTGTTTTTGTCTGACCCTCGAACTGAGGGTTGGAAATTTTGATGCTGATAACGGCAGACAAACCCTCCCTAACATCGTTGCCCGAAAAAGTCTGACCCGTTTTCTTAAACATCCCGTTTTTCGAACCATAATCATTAAGACATCTGGTAAGAGCTGAACGGAAGCCCGTCATGTGTGTTCCACCATCAACGGTATTGATGTTGTTTGCAAAACTGAACACATCTTCCTGATAGCCGGAATTGTACTGAATAGCAACATCGGTCAGCACAAAAGAACCGTCTTCCAGCTTCCCTTCTTTTGTTAGCTGAATCGGCGGGTGGTGCAGAGGATGCTTGTTTTCATTCAGAAAACTTACAAAAGAACTAATTCCTCCGTCGTAGTGAAAATCTCGATATTTCCCGTCCTCTGTTCTTTTGTCAGTAATTGTTATGCGAAGACCGCTGTTGAGAAATGCGAGCTCTCTTAGTCTTTTTGAAAGGATATCAAAGCTGTAGTCTGTTGTTTCAAAAATATCAACATCTGGTAGAAAAGTGATAGTAGTGCCAGTTTCCTGGGTAGTAGTACAAGCCTCTTCGACCATGGGTGAAAGTGGAATACCGCGGGCGTAGTCTTGTACACATATACTGTTGCTTTTTCTTACTTTAACACGAAGAGAACTTGAGAGAGCATTAACAACGCTGACACCTACACCGTGGAGACCACCCGAAACTTTGTATGAGACATCGTCGAATTTTCCTCCTGCATGAAGAGTGGTCATAACCACCTGCAAAGCAGAAACTCCCATTTTGGGATGCATATCTGTCGGTATACCTCTTCCGTTGTCTGTCACAGAGATCCCACCGTTTTTTTCAATAACTACGGTTATGTAATTGCAAAATCCTCCCTGGGCTTCGTCAACACTGTTGTCGACAACCTCATAGACCAGATGGTGAAGACCAGAAGAAGAAGTGGATCCTATATACATGGAAGGTCTTTTACGTACTGCCTCAAGCCCCTCTAGAATCTGTATTGATTCTGCTCCGTACACGGCTGTGCCTTTGTCGGTCAAAATATTGCCTTTCTATTAACTGGTCGGGCGGAGTATGATTTTCAAAGAACAAAAAAGTTCTTTACCTGCTGCATCGTTCAACGCCTGAACAATCTCACTGCTTCTGTATCTCAGTTCCATAGCAACTGCTGGATTCATTGCTCTCACAATTATTGTAGAGTCGGAAAAACCCTGTAAAGAACACATGCTGGATATTTTCTCACCGGCAGCTGTTTTCCAGAACACCAAAGCCCGTTTTCTGGAAGAGAGTTTGCTTAGCTCCAGATCTAACCATAAATTCTCTACCAGACTCCGAACACTTTTCATTTATCTCAAATTTCTCAAATTTCTCAAACGGTATCAGGAAGTCTTACTGGCATAACAAGAGTTAAATAATCAATACCGGCATCTTGTTTTTCTTCTGTAATAATAACAGCTGTTGAACTGTCATTAAGGTGAAAAAGAACAAATTCGCTTTTCATGTTTCGTAAAATATCCACGATTAAATTACCGTTAAACGCTATCTGAAGGGGTTCTTTGTCGTAAATTACCTCTATATCTTCTCTTGCTTCACCGGCATCAGTGTTCTCTGCGTGAAGAAGAACCTTGTTGTGTTCAACAGTAAACATAATTTGATGGGTAGCGGGATTTGCAATGATCCGCATTCTTTTCAGCGCACCGAAAAGGTCCAACCGGTTAATGCTCAAAACATCATTATTGCTTTGAGGAATTACTTTTTCGTATGGAGGATACGGGCCTTCTATCAGTCTGCTGTATATGCTTGTGTCGTTTATGTGGAAACTGATCTGAGTTCCCTGTGACGACATGTAAATAGGATCTTCCGAGTTAATCTTTAAAAGAAGATTAAGAGCTTTAGGAGCCATGATCGCTTCTATTTCAGAATCTCCGGTTAATTCAGTCATTTGTATCTTGGCAAGCCTGTGACCATCTGTTGCCACCATAACAAGGCCTTCTGAATTCAGTTTCCAGAAAAGACCGGTTAAAGAGGCTCTTATTTCACTGGCACCGGCAACTGCGTATACTGTTTTCTTAATTGCTTCTTTGACAAGATTTAACGGAAGACTGATACGATCATCTTCAGCACCTGGGTTTGGAAGAGAGGGATAACTGTCCCTGCTGCTTGACGGAAGAGTGAAAGAACTTTTTTCACAGCTGATCGTTGTTCGTGAACCGCTCGTGTTTACGCTGACATCGGTTCCTGAAAGTTCTCTTACTATTTCAAGAAGCTTTTTACCGGGTAGTGCAATAGCTCCCTGTGTGGAAATTGTCGCGGGTATAAGTGTTACAACTGTTGTGTCAAGATCCGTCGCTGCAAGCCTTAACATGTCTCCTTCGGTTTCCAGAAGAATATTGGAAAGAGAGGGAAGACTGGTTTTGGGTGGAAGAGCAGATGCAACGGTATTAAGACCATTTAAAAGAGTTTTGTGATCAACCAGCAATTTAACCATGAGAAGTCCTCCACAAAGTCAGTATATGAAACTCTAAAAACAAAAATACAGTTATAGTAATTATACTGTAGCGAGTGTGCAAAAGTAACCCTTAGTCATGGAAACGCGGCAGATGGGTTGTTGAAAAAAAGTGGAAAACAAAGTAGTGAATAAATAGTTTTCAACAAAGGATGGGGGAAAGAGGTTTTTGAAGAAACAGTGCACAAAAAGTTAAACAAGAAGTGATTC
>JAOZLN010000054.1 GCA_029934845.1 Candidatus Sabulitectum sp. | reverse complement strand
ACAGTCTGCATGAAAGGCCCTCCCTGGCCACCCCAGGTAACCCAGTACACATTAAGGCTGTCGTAAAGGCTGTTGAAGTGATCGCTCTGGAAATCTCCCCACCAGGAAAGACCGCGACCGAAGAATATCAAACGGTCGGACGAGTCGAAAGTACCGTCTCCTCCGTCGTCAACAAACAGAGGTACGCTGCGGGGCACGAATGAATCATCAGCAGGGTTTGCTGTACTCATGGTTCTTCCACGGCCTGTGATCATAGAAAAAGATGAAGAGGGCATTCCAACCGCTTCAGGGATCATATCTGCCGTTATCTCATAAACTCCGGCGGTATCAACCAGAACCCTGGCCCACGGGCTGCCCCAGAATGGGCTCTCTGCCCTGGGGGAAAGAGGAACACGCCACACTTCATTTGTGCGAAACAGTGATCTGAATATCTCACCCTGGTGACCGCGAACGATCTCAGGTCGTTGTGTTACGTTAAAGTCGATATCTATTCTAAGTGAAGATGCTGCCAGCAGCTCTCCTGTTTGAACGATAACAGGGCGAAGACGAACTGCCACATAGCCTGCACGCCTGAAAGTACCGCTGCCTGAAACCTCGCCCCAGCCGGCCTCAAGAGTGGACAGGTCTGCAACTGTGTATTTTTCAAAACCGTCTTCATCCAGTTCAAGAGCAGCAATCACAGGAACCTCTCCCAGTGATCTTACCCCTGAGGGAACTACTCTTACAGAAAAACTTTCGCCTGGCGGAACCGGTACCATTACCGTTCTCTCGGGAAGAAGGATCATACCGTCTTCAACACTGGAAAAATCTGGAACAGTTACCTGGTAAAGCCCCTGATCAACCTGTTCAATAGACACTTCATCAATAGACCAGACAAGCTCATTCTGTAATTCCAGCTGCTGAAGCTGGGAAAACAGAGCCATAACTACAACAGCTGCTGAAAACATTAAACCTCCGATTACAACTCTGAGAGTTGAAGAAGTGGCATGTCACCATCTTCCTCACCGGGAAGCCTCTCTTCAGCGGGAATAATTTCTGATTTTATTCTGATCTCCTCCATGGCCACCATTCCCTTCTGGCTGTCTATGAAGGAATTCATCTTCAGAAGGATCTCCATTCTTCTGTCCTGGAGCTCACGAATGGCTTCTGTTAGTATCTGAACTCTCTTTCTGGCCTCATCAAGCATTTTCTGAGATTTCAGTTCAGCATCTCTGATAATAAGATCAGCTTCGCGATTTGCCTCTTCTCTGGCCACATCAGCACTTCTCTGCTGTGCAACAAGCACCTCGCGAACCGCGCCCTCCATGCGATCAAAATCGCTTGCTCTGGCTCGAAGCACTTCCAGTTCCTTTGCTTCGATCAGAGTGTTCTCTGCAACATCTTCCCAGGCATCCGCAAGCATTTCAAGGAAAGCATCTACCTCACCTGAATCATATCCCCTCATACCCTTGCGAAATTTCTGTCGTCTTATATCAAGCGGAGTTACGCGCACAAACCCCCTCCATTTCCTAAGTAAGATGAAGTAGCAGATCCATTAGAATATAGATTCAAATATTGCATATTATCTTCGTGGTGCAAACGCCTGCTGTGAAACAATGATATCAGTTCCCTCTCGCTCCGAAAAGCCTTCTGCCAAGCCGCACCATGGTTGAGCCCTCCAGAACTGCCTGAGTAAAGTCGTCGCTCATTCCCATGGAAAGCTCTGGTAATGATACATTCAGTCTGGTTTCCAGTGAATCCCTGATATCACGAAGATCAGAAAATGCTTTTCTCTGCCTGGCAGAATCACCGCACAACGGACCCACAGTAAGAAATCCTCTTACAGGCAACTTAAGCTCAAGAGCTCTGCCAAGTACGCTTTCCAGCAGAACAACATCTGGAGGAAAACCCTTCTTGGCCGATTCTCCCGATGTGTTTATCTCCAGAAGTATCTGTACTGAAGCATTCCTGCGGGCAATTTCCTCAATGATCTCAACCTTGTGAACAGCGTCAAGCCAATGGAAATCTCTTACAGCCTGACGAACCTCCTTACGATGCAGAACTCCAATTGCGTGAAACTCGGCAAATTCTTTACCAAGAAGACCGATCTTTCTGCCACCTTCCGATATACGATTCTCCCCTATGTGTCTGATCCCACATTTAGCTGCAACTTCTATGTACTCAGCTGGGTGCGTTTTCGTAACAGCCATGATCGACACATCTTCAGGCTGCCTGCCTGCCCTCAGGGCAGCTGCAGCGATTTCTGCAAGAGCAGTCTCAATATTCTCTTTTACTTGATCAAGTAGACCTGTCATTATTACCCCTTTATACATTTCCTGCTTTTTCCTCTGTAATTCACTATTATAATCTATGAGTGCAGCACAATGAACGGAGGTTATCATGAAAAGATTTTACGCTATTCTTGTCATGACAGCTGTTTTCACAGCAGCAGCTGTTCCGCCACCTCCCGGTATGTTCAACGAACCATCCCGTGACCATCTCACCTGGCTTGAGTCCTACAGCAACGCCACTGCCAGGGGAGTAGATTCGCCGAATGGTATTTACGGTTCACACAACACAGTTGTTTCAGCACTGGGTGACGGCCAGATGAATGTTCTTATACTGCTGGTGGACTTCACCGATAACCAGTCACAAACACCTGCGGTCTATTTTGATTCCATGGGATTCGCTCGAGACACATTCTCTCTGACAAGCTACTACAATGATGTGTCCTTCGAACAGATAGACATTGTAACTGTTGACTGGCCCAGTACAACTCTGTGGAACAGGGCACCGGAAACCTATGCATACTATGTGAATGACAACTACGGCTGGGGTTCCTATCCGCAAAACAGCCAGGGTCTTGTTGAAGCGGTATGTACAATGGTCGATCCTGTGGTTGATTTTTCCCAGTACGACAATGATGGCGACGGATATGTAGACGGAGTCAATCTGATGTATGCAGGTAAATTCAACGGAACACCTCAAATGATCTGGCCACACGCCTGGAGCCTCCCCTCTCCACTTTCTTTAGATGGTGTTCAAGTTTACAAATTCAGCGTTCAGAACGAATACAACAACAATCCCGGTGATAAGTCTGCTGCTGTATTCTGTCATGAGTTCGGTCATGTACTGGGGCTTCCTGATCTTTACGACTTAGGTTACGATTCTCAGGGAATCGGTAACTGGGGTTTAATGTCCTACGGAGTTTACAACGGAGGGGGCTGGAGTCCCGCAGAATTCTCTCCATACTGCAGAAATGAACTTGGAATTACAAACTTAATAGAAGTCACCGAACCCGGCACATATCAGGTACCTGCTATCCAGCTGTCCAATGTTGCTTACAGAGTCTGGACAGGAGGTGCCCCCAGTTACCAGTACTTCATACTGGAGAACAGAAGACAGATAGGCTGGGACCAGGCGCTGCCGTCCCAGGGAGTACTTATCTGGCATGTTGATAAATACCAGAGCAACAACAACAATCAGTGGTATCCCGGGTACACCGAAGATGGTAATTACCGGGTTGCACTTGAGCAGGCAGACGGACAGTGGCATCTGGAAAGAAACATGGGTGGCGGTGATGCAGGCGATCCATATCCGGGAACCTCATCCAATTCCGAATTCACATACTGGACAATTCCCGACAGCAGAAAATACACCGGAGAAGACACCCAGGTATACATCAGCTCAATTCCGGTTTCAGCAGATACTGTTGAAGTCTACATATCTACAAGCTATACCGGCATAGAGGAAGAGGATGAATCTTCCGGGGCTTTTTTGTCTGTCACCGGGAATCTTATTCATGTGAACCATCCCGGGGGTATTGCTGAAATAGCCATTTTTGATGTTAACGGCAGAAGAGTGGAAACACTGCAATCCGGTTCTTTAAACAATGGAGAGTACACATACCAGTGGGATCATCATGGAATACCGAATGGCCTGTTTTTTGTGAATTACCGTTGGGATTCCGCACGGGCAACGGCAAGATTATACAGTTTATGAGACGATGATAATGAAGAAATCCAGACTTATGAGCATTCTTCGCAGCACCGGATATGACCCCTCGGAAAACTACCTGTACATTTTACTGATCAGTGCTCCGGTACTGCTGACTGTATATCGGTACTTTGCTGAAGCACAGAATTTTCTGGTCTACTTCCCCGGGCTCAGGGACATGGTTCATGGTGATGTCTATGCTTATTTACTGGAGTACCTTTCATTCTTTGTTCTAATGCTGCTTGTTCCACTGTTTATTGCGGTTGCCTCCGGCAGATCCACTGTTCTCTATTCCCTGTTCTCTTTTACCAGCCTCAGGAAAAACACCCTGTGGGCACTGCTGGCAATTGCTGTGATAGTAGTGCCTTCTGCCTATTATGCTTCTACGCTTCCATCTGTTCAGGCAGAATACCCGCCGCCGGGAACCCTTATGCAGGATCAACAGCTGCTTATCACCTACTTTATGGGATTGTTCTTCCTCTACTATCTGCCCTGGGAATTCTTTTTCCGAGGCTTCCTGCTTTTCGGGCTGAAAGAAAGATATGGCACTGTGCCGGCGATACTGATCCAGACAATATCATCGTGTCTTGTACACATTGGGAAACCCGCTCCGGAGATCATAGGGTCCATACCATTCGGTATCATCTTTGGAATCATTGCCATACGCACAAAGAACATCTGGATCGTTGTACTGCTTCATGCCGCCCTTGGTATATTCACAGATCTTTTCATTATTTATTAAGGGTAATCAATGGCAAAAGTTTTAATCACCGGTGCTAATGGCTTCATAGGCTCACATCTTGTTGACAAGTTTCTGAAAGAGGGTCACAAGGTCTACGGTCTTGTTCGCACAACTTCAGATCTCAGTCTTATCAACCATTTGGAAGTTTCCCTGAAATATGGAGATATTACTGATTACTACAGTGTTGAGAAAGCTCTTCAAAACATTGATATTGTTGTTCACAATGCAGGGCTGGCATCAGACTGGGGATCTCTGGAATTGTTCAGAAAGATTAATCTGGAAGGCACCAGGAATGTAGCAGAAGCAGCCATGAAGAACGGGATAAGTCGTATAGTCTACATGAGCACTACTGCAATTCACGGATTCAATCACAACCATCCTCAATCCGAAGACGACAGGAAAGATCCGGTATTCAACTATGGCTTATCAAAACTTGAAGCAGAGAACTGGATCATGAACTTCGGCAACACTAACAATATTGAGGTAACATCCATAAGACCCGGGAATGTTTTTGGCCCCGGTGATCACACTTTCATGGAAAAGTACATGAAGGCTCTGGTAAGCGGGAAAATAGCCTATGTTAACAGGGGGCTCAGCCTGACCTGCCCTACCTATGTTGAAAATCTTGTTCACGGTGTTCTTCTGGCATCTATCCATAAGAACGCTCCCGGTCATGCCTTCATCATAACAGATGGATTGCAGATCAACTGGAGGCAGTTCACCGAGGCGATTGCAGATGAGATGCACCTTCCACACCCGAAGTTAACAATACCTTTCAGGTTAAGTCTTTTTCTTGCCTGGCTTTCAGAAGGAATCTATAAACTTGCAGCAGCAAGAAATGCTCCTTTAATAACTAAGTACCGCATGTACAACGCAGGCACAAACTACATTTTCTCCATACAGAAAGCAAAAGATATTCTTGGCTTTAAGCCGGCAGTCGGTCTAAAAGAAGCCATTGAGAAAACCGTTCACTGGTTTCGGGAGGGACACGAATCAAACTAATATGACCACAAGAAAACAATTTGTAAGCGCACTTATAGTAAGTCTGTTCTATTTCTGCTGGATGTATTTCAAAATAGAAGTACGCCTGGATCATCTGATCAGCTATGCGTTTTTCGCATTCCTCTATTTCTACAATGAAAAAACTCGCCGTTTCTTCTTCGCAATGTGTCCGTTCATTATTTACATCACTGTGTATGATTCTTTAAGAGCGTTCCCGAACTACAATTACAACACCATTCATATTAAAGACCTGTATCTGTTGGAAAAGCAGTATTTTGGTGTATTCTTCAATGAACAGCTGATGACACTGAATGAATTCTTTGGCTACCACCAGCGCACTCTTTTCGATATTATTTCAGGAGTTTCCTACATCACCTGGGTGCCCATGCCTCTGGGATTTGCAATGTATCTTTATTTCACAGGAAAAAAAGATCTGTACATCAACATGGTCTTTCTGTTTGTACTGACAAATCTTATAGGATTTGTAGTGTACTATTTCTACCCGGCGGCACCACCATGGTATGTGAAGACCTGTGGTTTTGAGTTCTTTCCTGACACGCCCTGCATTGCTTCAAGGCTTGGTAATTTTGATAACATTGTTGGCTTGCCATTGTTTAAAACATTTTACAGCGGTAACGCCAATGTGTTTGCCGCGGTTCCATCTTTGCACGCTGCCAATCCGGTAACATGTCTTCTGGCAAGTTTTCAACTGAAGAACCGTATACTGACCGCTGTCTTTTTCCTTGTAACCTGCGGCATGTGGTTCGGCGCAATATACAGCAACCATCATTATCTGATCGATGTACTTGCAGGCGGCGCAACTGCGCTTACAGCTTTCTTTGTTGTACGGGTTCTTCTAAGAAAAACAGGAATGAATAAATTTCTTCTCCGATACGAGAAACTTCTGTAGGGAGCAGGCTGCAGTAGAACAGGAAAAGAAGAAAGAAGCCGGGGATCTCTGTCTCTCCCCGGCATAAAGAATAGATTGCTATCTGTTAACCAGTTCACACTCCACAAGACCGACCATGTTAAAGGATTCTCCTTCAATGATTCCGCGGATCTGAACACCATCACGGTTGTCAGACATAGCATTAGAAACATCCTCTGGAATTTCACCGATCATTTCGCAAGCTACACACTTATCGCGGGTTTCAGGGTTCTGAAGATCAACTCTCACCACGTCACCAGAAGAAAGAGAAGAGGTAGTAGTAGAGCTGTAATAGCCTTCAACGGTCACTTCCATACCGATCCAGATGTTGAACATGTCAAAGAACTGCTGAACTTCCACAGCAGAAGTACCATCGTATGCGTATGGACTTACCTCAGATACATCGATTAGAACTGCATCTGTAACAACAGAGCCTTCCACTAGTTCAATTCTTCCTGTCCAGCTGTAATCAAGTGTTCCTGATACTGTAACAGGTTCGTCTGCAGCAATTCTTAAATTCAGTGTTTCCGGGAATGTAACCTTGACAAGTTTGTCTCTCTCACCGGCAACTGCTACCAGTTCGATGTCGTCCTCGATTGTTATGCTGTCGCCATAATAAACAAAAGGATATCCCTGAATAACAACTATCTGTTCGTCCCAGGCATAGAATGCGTTAAAAAGAGCACCGGCAGCAACCGGAACATCTGCAGTTACAAGTGACGGATCAAGAGTTCCCTCTGGATACAGAGGAGCAACTTCTACTTCAACTGGCACACCTTCAGCAACTTGTGCGTCTTCCACACCTTCTGTTCCAGAATCATCTGCCGGTTCCTGCTGATCAGCCTCGCCACATCCAGCAGCAAACATCATAAGCAGAAACATCATCATTCCCAACAATCTTATCATACTTCCATCCTCTGTTGTTCATGCAGGACAACGATAAAAATAAACTCTAAAAGAAATGCCTTGCCAGCCCAAGAACACCCTGGCTCCAGGGAGCTCTGTGGGTTACTCCATCACTCTTTTCAAACTTACTGACATTATCAAGATACCACTGGTAATTCCGAAGAAGTGCATCTTTGTTTGAGAACACAGGAGTAAAACCTATCAATTTCTCGGCCTTTTCTATGGACACAAAAGAATCCTTTGTTGCAGTCTTATAGACCCAGGGATACAAGGGCGAAAGATTGAAGAAATCAAGCACCTCAAGTGCAAATATCACAAGATGTGCAGGAGACTCTTTGATCTTCCTGCCAAAACCGGCCTTGTCCAGAACTACCTGGTAATCTTCACGCATAGTAGAGAACTCTTTCGCCCCGATGTTGAATTCGGTATTAATGGCTTCAGTGTTCTCGTGCTGGGCAGACATTATTATGGAGTTGCAAAGATCTTCAACATGAAGAAGCTGGTACAGATTCTCGCCTCTGCCTATCATTGGAAAACTTCTTCCCTCGGCTGCCCACTGATAGAAAATAGCAAATACTCCAAGTCGTTCCGGCCCCACAAATGACTTCGGCCTTATGCTTGTGATGGTCATTCCTTTTTCGCGGAACTCTTTCACTATTTTCTCTGCTTCTATTTTTGTGTATCCATAAGGCCCCACACCCACCAGAGGATCATCCTCAAACAAAGGATGCTTTTCCGGAATTCCGTAAACAGCGGTGGACGAAATATATATTCCACGTTTCACCCCATGGGCATGGGCTGATTCCATTACATTTCTGCTACCCTGAATATTTGTAGAGAGAATATCAGATTTTTTGTAAAGAGGCAGAGCAGCAGCGCCATGCATGAAAACATCAATTCCCTGAGACATGCATTCATCAACTGCTTCCCTGTCCCTGATATCCACAATACGGTGATCAACACGATCTGCCATATCCGGATAGAGGAAAGGGGCGATATCAATGGAAATAACCTCGTGACCTTTTTCAACAAGAGCGCGTATAAGATTTATCCCCAGAAAACCCGAGCCTCCTGTCACAAGCCATTTGCTCATTTTTTTCCCTTCTGAAATGGTGTTTTTGCAATGTCAGGCAAGTTAACCGGAATCCTGATGAAAGTCAATAGATCAAACAAAAGGGAGGGTTCCAGTGAACCCTCCCTCTCTCTGATCAGTGCAACGATTATCTGATCACTGCAACCTGTGCATTCACAACTTCACCCGTGCTGGCTGTAAGCCTCTTGTGAAATACACCAGTTCCATCGATGTGCACATTCTCAATTGAGCCTCTTAAAAAACTAGATTTTTCGGGATACATTTAGAAATTTCACAAGACAAAATACCTGGTATAGCTGATACTCTCTACAATCTACAACATCGTTCTGTCAACCACGATGCTCTCCACGCTGTTTGCGGTTACTATGGCAGCCTCTATTTTGTACTGCTTCCGGTCTCTGGAAGAGCCTATCCAGATCTCTGCTGCTTCCATTATCCGCTTGAGCTTGGCGTGGTTGATCTTTTCCATGGCCTGTTTAACATCGCCGGTCAGAGTAGACTTAACCTCAACAAATACCACAGTATTGTCTTTCTCTGCTATAAGATCTATCTCTCCACAGGTGGAATGCCAGTTTCTTTCAAGAATTGTGTAGCCAAGGTTCTTGTAATAGAGTGCAGCCCTGTTCTCTGCGGCTTTTCCTGTATCAGGAGGATCCACCGGAAAAAGAGACATCTGACCGGTTTGATACATTCTGCTCAGGGGAGCAAAAGACATTCTGTGAATGGGAGAGGGGCCAATCTTTTCAAGAACAGTGATGTGAGCTGCTGTGCCGTATCCTTTGTGCCGGTCAAAACCATACTCTGGAAATTCTTCACTGGCTTTCACCATTATGTCATCCCGGGTAACTTTTGCGATAACACTTGCAGCAGCGATTGAAAGGCTTTTTGAATCGCCCTTAACAAGGAATCTGCACGGAGCTTCCAGACCGGAAACACTGTTCCCGTCTATAAGAAATACGTCTGTGGGTGCAATAAGCGGGGCCATGGCCCGCTTGAATGAGGTTCTTACAGCCCAGGCCATCCTGTTTCTGTCTATTTCAGAAGAAGAAACAATGCCCACAGACAAAAACTCTGCTGCGTCTTCAATTACAGGCTTCAATCGCCTGCGAGATCTGTCTGTTAGTTTTTTGCTGTCGTTAAGAAAATCATTGTCGAAATCCGAAGGCAGAACTACCGCACAAGCCACAAGAGGGCCAGCTAAAGGCCCTCTTCCGGCTTCGTCCAGACCGGCAATTACGCCGTACTCGGATCGGTAACGCTGATCAAAAAGATAAAGCTCTGACACTTTACTTATTGTAAACTCTGCGTTCCTTGATTCTGGCAGCACGGCCTGTCTTCTTCCTGAGGTAGAAGAGCTTGCTTCTGCGAACCTTGCCGTGTCTGGTAATTTCGATTCCAGCAATTCTCGGTGAATTTAAAGGGAAAACCCTTTCTACACCCACTCCGCCGGATATCTTTCTTACCATGAAAGTTTCGTCAATTCCGCCACCTCTGCGGGCAATCACTGTGCCTTCGAAAATCTGCACTCTAACCTTATCGCCCTCAATTACCTGATAGTGAACACGAACGGTATCACCCGTTCGGAAATCAGGAAGATCTGTTTTGATCTGTGCCTGACCAACACTTCTCAGCAGTTCATCCATTGTCCTGCTCCTTCGCGCGATCCGCTTCTTTCATTATTTCAGCGAACCGTATTTCTGTCTCTTTTTCATTACAATTTACAAGCAGATCAGGTCTAACCTCTCTGGTTTTTGCCAGAGCAGACCTGAAACGCCACTCGGTTATCAAAGCATGGTTCCCGGACACAAGTTCC
>JAOZLN010000316.1 GCA_029934845.1 Candidatus Sabulitectum sp. | reverse complement strand
AACAACATTGTTCATAATCATCATTCCAAGCAGGAAAAGACCGGACAGCATTATCAGCACTGTTCCGCCATCACCGCCTGGTCCGTTAGCAATAGCGTCCCCTGTTGAAACAAAGTACAGCACAAGACCGACAAAACCAATTGAAGCCATGTTAACAGCCCTGGTTAACCCCCGGGTTGTATGGGCAAGAATTGGAACTGCAATGCCAGCCAGGCCGATGAACAGAAATCCCATTCCTTCCTTGAAGGAATCCTCTAAAAGATTCAAGAGAAAAAAGCCATCATCAATTGGCAGCACATAGAAGAAAAAGAAGAATGATCCAATAGCAGTAAGCAACCACCCCGGCATCATCAAACCACCTGATGTTGACGAAGAATGCACAGGTGAATGGTTCTGCCTGAACGGTTGATTAGCTGCGGGATATGCAGCAGCAGGTGAAGCATTCATGCCAAGCATCCAGTTCCGAAGGCGGGGATCGTTCCAGTCAAGTCTGTAATGGGATGAAAGCTCAACGCGGTCGCCAAAGCTCACCATCTGCCGTGACACCCTGGATCCGTTCACAAAAGTGCCACTGCTTGATCCCATATCCTCTACAACAAAACTATTACCTGATCTGACCAGCCTTGCATGGCTTCCCGACACGTAAGGATTGCCCACTACAAGATCATTTCCCCTGCCCCTGCCAATGGTGAAAAAAGCTCCCGGCATATCAACTCCTTACTTCACAAGAAAATATCTATCGATCAATTAAAACAATTTCGAACCTATACCAGCAATAATGGCATCCCTTTCGGCAGGGTCATTATTCACCTCAACCATGTAAACAACCTGTGGCTGATCAGTATTTCCCGGGAATGCCAGCATGCCACCGGAAGATATTCGGAACCTCCAACCGGCGAGTTCTGGGAACTCAAGAGTCATAAGAACATCTCCATTAACACTGTCAAACAGATCAAAAACAGGTGTATCAGATGTACCTCGCTGCACCCACAGCCTTCCAAAAGAGTCTACTCCCATTGCAACTGCTGCCGGAATAAGTGAATCCGGTTGCCAACCGCTGTTTGATAAACCGGTAAGTCTTAGTGCTCGATTCAATTCAGAACTAATAGCCACAGAGTCACGCAAAACAGGCTCAACATTCATCCCCGAATTAAACAGAAACTCTTTATCTGCCTGATATCCCGTAACATCATATCTGCCGGGATAAGATAAGGTCATGTACACGCAACCACTGTCAGATACGCAGAAAAGAGGAAGACCGGAATAAACCTCCACACGGGACGATGTACTGCTTCTGTTCAAGTCACCCATAAAAGCGCAGTAAACTAAAGCTGGCTCTTCTGTTGTTAACCATCGGCATATTCTGTACCCTGCTGTGGATGCATCCGCCATGTACAAGTCAGTACCGGTGATTGAACCATCCGAGTTAGAGAATATTTCAGCCGGTGGATACAGTGGATAACCACTCAAATTATCCAGGTACTCCCCTGTGTCGCTGAAGAATAAAATCTCGCTTGCTTTCCAGTCACTTACAGCAATCCGTCCATCCCTCATACCGGTAATTCCCATGGCCATTTCCACATCACCTGCAGGAGTATCAGCAAACGCAAGCTCAGCCACATAATCACCGCTTGAATCAAACAGGTATCCAGCCTCATTCACATAGTCCAGCACTGCAATGCGATCATCACCCACAAAATCAACTGTTGTGATCTCTTCCAGATAAGGCCCCCGGGGAATGGAATCCACAATAGCCAGCGATGGATCAGGAGGAGTCACAAAGGAGTACTCAAGAACAGGATCATCTTCCGAACCCCATGGTATTAATGCAAGCAGCACTCCCAGCAAAGCAACAGGAACACCGATCAAACCAATCTTTTTCCATGGAAAGCCAGATTTAACCGGATTACCAGCGGAAGAAGGTGAACCAGCAGCAACAGAAGAAGAAAGAGAGGAAGAGGAAAGAGAAGCAGAAGAAAGAACAGAAGCAACAGAGCCAGTATTACAAGCATTGTTCAAGGCAACCATAAACTCATCACAATCACTAAATCTGTTAGAAGGCTCTTTGTCTATTGCCTTAAACACCACATCAACAATTGGAGAGGGTATATGAGGGTAAAAGGTTCTTGGGTCTGGCATATCACCCTCGGTGATTGCAAGCATAGTCTGCAATTCAGATGTATCACCGCGATCAAAAGGCATCACCCCTGAAAGCATTTCATACAATGTAATTCCCAGAGAATACACATCAGATTGCGGAGTAGACTCTTTCCCGTGAATAGCCTCAGGCGGCATATAATAGATAGAGCCTGGTTTCCGGGTTCCGGTACCGGTAAGCCCCTTCTCCCCTGTTATTTTGGCTATTCCAAAATCGCTTACTTTAACAGTTCCATCAGATGAAAACAGAATATTGGAAGGTTTTAGATCTCTGTGAACAATCCCCCTGGAATGTGCATAACGCACAGCAGACAGTATCTGGTTGAAAATTACAAGAGCTCTCTCATAGGGAATCGCCCCAGTAACCTTACCTATTCTCTCATCAAGCGTTTGCCCTCCAACATACTCCATAACAAGTGCCAGCCTGTCACCAAACTCTATGTAATCATGAAGAGTAACAATATTGGGGTGGGTAAGCCCGGCCATCATCCTGGCTTCATTAAAGAATCTCTCACGCAACAAAGGATCAAGTGAAAGATTCTCCAGCAGTATCTTTATCGCCACCTTCCTGCCCAGCTTAACATCCCGGGCAAGATAAACAATAGCCATTCCCCCGGAACCAAGGGTTCCCAGAACTTCATACCCAGGTATCTTAATGTTCAAAAGCTACCTCCGCATTAAATCAGAATAGTATTATCACTGTTGTTATAACACACTATTTCTGAATATTTTGCTTTCCACGCCTGATGCATTTCCCATTCCGCCAACGATTATTACTCGCATTCAAAGCTCTTTCTTTTTCTAATCAATTCACCCAACTCTTTACCATCTTCTTTGTGAATCCTTTTCATTCTAACTTTGTGTCCGATCATCCGGCTCTTGGCAATTGCAGCAGGCTCCAGGGCCAGCACTGCTGATTGCCGAGCTGCGGATGATCTCTGAAATATCTGTTCTTCAGACTCTTACACATATGCATAACTGCAATACTCTCTACTTTCTGTAAAGAAAAAGACACGGAAAACAGTAAAATGGTAAAAGTGCAAAGAGTAAGAAGACAAATCATGACCTGGCAAGGCGC
>JAOZLN010000315.1 GCA_029934845.1 Candidatus Sabulitectum sp. | reverse complement strand
TCGCCTCTGTAATCAAAAGGGTTAACAGTAAGCGGCACTGCCATATAATCACAATAGAAGATCCTATCGAGTATGTACATCACCACAATAAGAGTATTGTGAACCAGCGGGAGATCGGCAGTGATACTGCCTCGTTTGACATGGCTTTGAAATACCTTCTTCGCCAGGACCCTGATGTTGCTCTTATCGGTGAGATGCGTGACAAGGAAACGATGGGGGTTGCGCTTAACATTGCGGAAACAGGCCACCTTACCCTTGCTACTCTGCATACCAACTCTACCTATGAATCTATCAACAGAATTATTGACACATTCCCTGCATCCGCTCAATCACAAGTTCGAAGTCAGCTTTCGTTCGTTCTGCTGGGAGTGCTTACCCAGCAGCTTATACCTCGTCAGCGGGGCACAGGACGAGCCCTGGCTGCTGAAGTTCTGATCTGTACGCCTGCCGTTAAAGCGTGTATCAGAGACGATAAGCTGCATCAGATATATGGAATGATGCAGGCAGGGCAGAAGCATGGAATGCAGACTATGAATCAATCTCTTTACAGGCTATACTACAACAGAGATATAACAAAAGAAGCTGCGATCGAGCGCTCAGTCAATCCCATCGAGCTCGAGCAGATGATTGTAACAGGAAGAGAAATTTTATAAAAGGGGGACCTTATGGGCGAATTTCAATGGACGGGGACTAACCGGCAGGGACGGACCTTGAATGGAACCATGGAGGCGAAGTCCCGTGGGGAAGTCAAGGATATCCTGGAGGCCAGGGGAGTTGCTATTACAAACATCAAGGGTGGGTTTGACATGGCCACCTTTGGGGTTATCGGTTCGGGAGTTAAGTCTAAAGAGTTATCCACATTCACTAGACAGTTCAGTGTTATGATCAATGCCGGTCTTCCGCTGGTGGGATGTCTGCAGATCCTGGGGCGGCAGCAGGAGAACAAGATCTTCAAGAACATTATTGTAGAGGTTACAAGTGATGTGGAAAAGGGAGGTACCCTTGCAGAGTCTCTGGGCAAACACAAGAAAGTGTTCAGTGAACTTTATGTGAACATGGTGGCAGCAGGAGAGCAGGGCGGTATTCTTGATACTATTCTTGCCCGACTTGCAGATTATCTTGAAGACGCTGCTACCCTTCAGAGCAAGATAAAGAGTGCAATGATGTATCCGGTTGTGGTTCTTATTGTCGTTCTCGTAGCTACACTTGCAATGCTTCTTTTCGTTATTCCCATTTTCCAGAAAATGTTTGAGGATATGGGCGGAGAGCTTCCAGCAATGACTCAGCTGGTTGTTGATGCGTCTGAATTTGTTCAGCACTATGTCATATTCATTCTTCTGGGCATTGGCGGTATTATTTTTGCCTATAACAGCTATTACAAGACGAAAAGCGGTGAGAAGGTGATTGATACCATAAAACTGTCATTACCGGTTTTCGGTCCGATCAACAGAAAAAAGTCAATTGCAAGGTTTACAAGAACTCTGGGCACACTGACATCTTCAGGTGTTGCAATTCTTGACGGGTTGAATATCACTGCCAAAACAGCCGGTAACAGGGTTATCAGTGATGCCATCATGAAAGCCAGAGTAAGTATCTCCGGTGGAGAGAACATTGCCGGCCCTCTTGAGGCTTCAGGCGTGTTTCCAACCATGGTGACCCAGATGATCGCTGTTGGCGAGGAAACAGGCGGGCTGGACGAGATGCTTGTAAAGGTTGCAGACTTCTACGATGAAGAGGTCAACGTTCTTGTTGACGGAATGGCATCCACCATCGAGCCTCTTATGATCGTTTTCCTGGGGGGATTCGTTGGAGGCCTTGTTATTGCCATGTACCTGCCTATCTTCGACATGATTCAGCAGGTCGGAGGTTAGAGAACACGGCTCAACACATGGTTATCAGTGAAAGGCGCCGTACCTGGCTTCAGGTAGGGCGCCTTTCCGTTCTTGGTATTCTTACTCTCTCCGGTATTTTTGCTATGAATCAGCCCGATCTTACCGTTGTGTATGTTTTTGTGGCTGCAGCTGCACTTGCATCTGCTCTGATCACATCTGTTCTCATGAAGAAAGCACCTCAGAGCCGTAAACCATACTGGTTCCTTCTTTTCGTTGATACTATTCTTCTCAGTACAATTATATATGTAAGTGGCGGTGTAGATGGTCCATTCACCCCATTTCTTGTTGTACATGTGCTTGCCTATGGCTTTTACCTAGGGGTTGCCGGTGGATTGACTGCTGCTGCTTCCAATGTGCTTCTGGCAACAGCTTTTGCCATTATAGCCCTGAATGTGCCGGGCTCCAAATCTACTCTCAGCCCGTTGCTGGATACACTGGTTCAGACAGGGCAGCTGAAACTGTCAACCACCTATATAGCCCTGAGAATTCTTATTAACGGGCTTCTGCTGGTTGCGTCAGGAACTGCATCCGGTATGCTGGCTCAATCTCTTTACATGGAAAGCGGCCATTTACAGAGGGTGCTAAACAACCTTGCCGAAGTAAGGGCCAGAAGCCGGCACATTCTTGACAATCTTCATGACGGTGTGGTCGTTGTGGGCTCTACGGGAGATCTGATCAGCATTAACCCCACAGCAGTGAAGTTTCTTGGAACAGATAAGCCTATGGTTGACTCTCAGCTCGGAGGAATAGTAAGAAGTTTTCTACAGAACAAGGATTTTCCTCCGGGAATTGATATTGTGGTCCAGGAGAAAGTTATTGAATGCAGGTTCAGTCATTACGGTGAAACTGACGGTGTAATTGTTGTTCTGACTGATACTACCGAGCTTCGCAACTACCAGGCTGCACTCGAGGAAAGAGACAAATTATCTCTTATCGGCAGGTTGAGTGCAACCATGGCTCATGAAATACGCAATCCTCTTGCTTCAATGAGTGGAGCTGCGGAAATGCTTGCCACGGGCAAGCTTGACGAAGAAACAACGGAGAGAATGGCATCTTTGATCGAAAAACAATCAAAAAGGGTCTCAGAGCTTATAGAAGGCTACCTTTCTCTTTCCAGAAGCTCTTCTGATTTTCCGTTTACAAAGATTCGTGTAAACGAAGTGGTTGTGGACAGTGTTGAAAGTGTAATGCACGGTTTTGCCGGAGGAGTTTCACTAGAGGTTCTGCTGACGGAAACGAACCCAATTATCCTTGGAAACAAGGTGAGGCTTAGCCAGGTCTTTATTAACCTTATGAGAAATTCGGTAGAGGCTTTAGGCAAAGTATCTGAACCTGTTATATCG
>JAOZLN010000314.1 GCA_029934845.1 Candidatus Sabulitectum sp. | reverse complement strand
CCACCGCAGTTGGCGCTGGGAAGAACTTCAAGAATGGCTTCAACCCTTGGATCTTTCGCCACGGCAAACTTTTTTGCAGCAAACGCAAGACCAAGACCAAGAATAAGTGCGATCGAACCCATCACAATAACTGGCCCTGTAACCGCTGACAAAATTGTATCGTCAGGCTGCTGGGCAAGAAGTATCAAAGTGATCTGTGCTGCTAGCGTTATCATTACCTACCCCCCCAGCCCGGCAAAGCCCAGGAAGGCGATGGACATGGCTCCGGCAATCAGGAAAGCCAGGGGAAGCCCTCTGAGAGCTTCTGGAACATTGGCTGTTTCCATTCTTTCCCGGAGACCGGCCATAAGAACAAGAGCCAGAGTAAAACCAATACCTGCAGCAACAGAGTTTACAAGAGAATACCCCAGACTGAATTTGTCATCAATATTCAGCACTGCCACACCAAGAATGGCACAGTTGGTGGTTATCAGTGGAAGGAAGATACCAAGTGCATCATACAGAGCCGGGCTGAACTTCTGAAGGATCATTTCTACAAGTTGTACCAGGCTGGCGATGATTATGATGAAGGTTATGGTTCGGAGATACTCCATTCCGTGGGGCACCAGTATGTGATGAAATACAAGCCATGAACCCAGCGTGGCCAGCACCATGACAAACACCACTGCAGCACCCATTCCAACCGCACTGTCCAGCTGCTTGGAAACTCCCAGGAACGGGCAGATGCCCAGGAACCTGGAGAGTACATAGTTATTTATGAAGATCGCACTTACAATTATTGCCATCATCTTTGCAATACTGAATGATGGTTCTCCGCCATCAGGCGCTGCAATAACCAATGACATGAGCATTGCATTCATCATTTGGCACCTCCTCTTTTACGCTTCTCCATTATGTTGAAGAAACCAAGTATGAATGCCATAAGAATGAATGCCCCCGGGGCAAGAATCGCGATCAGAAGAGGCTGATTCTGATATGCCTCTCCCAGAAGATTGAAACCAAGCCAGCTTCCGTTGCCAAGGATCTCTCTGAAAGTAGCCATGGTAACCATTGCCAGAGTGAACCCCAGACCCATTCCAATACCATCAACAATAGAGGGAAGAACCTTGTTCTTGTTGGCAAATCCTTCTGCTCTACCAAGAATGATGCAGTTCACAACGATCAGCGGAATGAAAATACCGAGACTGCTGTGTAATGCAGGCAGATAGGCGTTCATAAGAAGATCAACCAGCGTTACAAAAGTAGCGATAATAACGATATAACTTGGAATTCTCACCTTTGCCGGAATAACCTTCCTGAACAGAGAAACAAGAAAGTTAGAGAATACAAGCACAAATGTAGCTGCTGCACCCATTCCCAGCGCATTTTCTACGCTGGTGGTCACCGCAAGAAAAGGACACATGCCCAGTGCCTGCTTGAACACTGGATTCTCTTTCGTTATTCCTCTGGAAAAATCCTGTGCCAGACTCATTGGACACCTCCTTCTACGGGAATAATACCGGCTTCAGAAAGGGCATCAAGCCCGTCTCTTACAGATTCGGTAACAGCTCGGGAAGTAATGGTGCTTCCTGTTATGGAATCAAGATCTCCACCGTCTTTGGATAGAAGAAGTGCAGATGCATTCAGCCCGTCAAACTGGTAAAGAAACTTGTCAGGGTTGGACACATTTGCCCCGAGGCCAGGTGTTTCCTGCTGATACAGAACGGTATTCCCAGTCACTGTACCGGCAGTGTTTACTGCAACCATTGTTTGTACTGTGCTTGAATAACCCTTTCCATAAGCGACGAAAAGATAGCCCAGCTCTGTACCTGCTGAATCCGTAACAGAAACTACACCGAGAGTTTCATCAACCGAAGCATATGGGTTTGCCAGCCCGGAAACGGAAAGACTGTCAAATAAAAGGTCCCCTGTAGCCAGCGAGCCTGCAACGTCGATCATCGCATCCAGCTTGGCCTGTTCCTTCTGCTCGGCAATTATCGGTGAGGTAATAGAATTCACATAGCCAAGTGCAACTGCTGCGATCACAGCAACAAGCATCAGCATAAGTCCTGTTTTAAATATCTCACCCATTCTTTTTCACCTCCCCGAAACTAAGCGGTTTGGTGTACCTGTCTATAAGTGGTGTACCAAGGTTCATAAGAAGAATAGAGTAGCTGCATCCTTCAGGATAACCGCCCCACCTTCGAATTACCATGGTCAGAAGCCCTGCTCCTATACCAAATATTATTCTGCCCTTTTTAGTAACCGGAGTAGTTACCATATCAGTAACCATGAAAAAGCCTCCAAGGATCACTCCACCTGCCATAAGGTGAAAAAGAGGATTTCCATCGAACCAACCGGGACCTCCGAACAACCAGGCAAACAGGGCAACAGAACCCAGATAACTAAGTGGAAGTCGCAATTCAAGAACACCACGCAGAACCAGGTAGAGAGCCCCCAGAAGAAGCATAATTACACTGGTCTCACCAATGCAGCCACCAATTCTGCCCATGAAAAGATTCTTCATGCTTTCTTTGGAGAAAAGCATTGCTCTTACTTCTTCCGATCTTCCGGAATCATCTTCCCAGTCGAAAGTCTGCTTCAGGGCATTCAAGGGTGTTGCACCGGAGAGGGCATCAAGCCCGCCGGATTCGCTGAGGTAGGCAGTGGGAACACCACAAGCCTGTACATCGATCCTGGAGCCGTCTTTCCACTCCATAGGTGCAACCCATCCTGCAGTCATCAACACAGGAAAGCTTGCAACAAGAAAAGCACGACCAAGCAGTGCCGGATTAACTATGTTGTGACCCAGGCCACCGAATGCCTGCTTTGCCACAGCAATGGCAAAAGCACTTCCAAGAACAGGCAACCACCACGGTACACCGGATGGAACGTTGTAGGCAAGCAACAGCCCTGTGATCACTGCGCTTCCATCAAATGCAAAATTCACAGGTCTCTTCATGAATTTCAGGCAGAGCCATTCGGTCAGTACCGCAGCTGCCACACTGGCTGCAACAAGCATGATCGCTCTCGGTCCGAAGAACCAGAAAGCAGCAACAAGTGCAGGCATCAAAGCAATAACAACATCCCACATAACTCGTTTTGTACTCTGCGAAGACCCGACATGCGGTGAAACTGCAAGATCAAAAATTCTGCTTTCAGCCATTTATGCCTCCCTCGCTCGAACAAGAGCCCGAACTTCGTTCTGTGCCCGCTTTATGTGATGGACAAGATATCTTCCTGCAGGGCATACATAGCTGCA
>JAOZLN010000313.1 GCA_029934845.1 Candidatus Sabulitectum sp. | reverse complement strand
AGTGTCATGTCCACACTTGTAAACTTAGGCTATGTACGCAAATTTCGGAAGAGCCGCAATTTGTCTGGTATCTCTGGCAGTAAAAGATTGCATTTGCTTCCACGCATACGCTAACTTTTGTATTGCCTTGTTAAACTACTACTTGTTTTGTGTATTTTGATGTATAGGATAAAGAGTGGACTGGGTTTGATAAAATACCCTCATGCAAATGTGGAGGACAGAAATAATGGCAATCAGAAATCTTTACCTTATTCGTCATGGTGAATACCATTTGGGGGAAGAAAACCCGGAATTGAACGAACATCTTACAGACAAGGGGCGGGAACAGGCTCGTATTGTTGGAAAGGCTCTTGCAGAACGCTTACCGTGGGTTGATAAGGTTTACACCAGCAACATGCACAGGGCACTGGAAACCACTGAAGAAATACTAACAATGATTCCACCGGTAAAAGTTCAGCGCTGCAGTATGCTGCGTGAATGTTTCCCTAGTCTGCACAGGCTAATACTTAAGAAAGAAGAAATTTCCAGGGGAGTCAGTCAGGATGAGATTCGTTCATTGCTATGGAAAGACCCTGAATTCCGAACTGTTCTGAATTCTCGTTGCAAAACTGAATTGGGTTATGCTCCCGATAATAGGGGAGCAGAAAAATCATTTAATCGCTTTTTCAAACCAACCCGTGGAAAAGATCGTCACGAAATTATCGTGGCACATGGTAACTTGATACGATATCTATGCTGCCGTGTGCTGAATGTATTGCCTGAAGCATGGCTGGGGTTTGGTACAAATAACTGCGGAATCACATTGGTTAAAATTTACCCTGGTTCTGCAAAGTGCCTTTGGAGCTCCAATGACATTGGCCATCTGCCTGAATCAATGATCACGTAAAACTTTCCCTTTACGGATATTCCTGATGAAAAGCAGTTCATGAAGTTAGATGAGAGTTTTTGTGCTTAATGTTTTGTTTTCAACTCTTTCTCAACTGGTTCAACTGCATCAAGTAATAATCTCTCACCGGCGACTCTTAGCTGATCCAATGTTGGAGGAAGCTTTATCAGAAGACCATAAACACATGTGTGAAGTGCTTCATCCAGATCTTGTTCGTTCCTTTCATCCAATATCTGATTGTACATCCGAAGGGGTGAGGAATTATATCATACTCAGATTAAATACCCCTTAGCATCCACCATCATCCATAACAATGGCACCCCTGGGAGAACCTCTCACAGCAAAGGCACCAATTCCTGTAGCAACTATTGCAGTGTGGGCAGAGAGCTGTTCTCCATTTGAAAAATCGACGGCGAAAATGTAACCTGGGCTTTCAAACTCGTCAGACCAGATAACCTCTAAATCATACTGAAAATACCCCCACTGATCTGATGTTATTCCGGCTTCATAAAGCTCTTGCAGTTCAAAAACCGTAGGTAATCTCCATCCTGCTCCGAGCTGATTAACCCAACTGTAATAAGTACCGAATTCGGGTCTCCAGCCTGGATCCTCGTCATAAACAAACCACTCAAGCCCGGTAACATTGTCTGTGATAATCCTCTGATTATCAATACTGAATCTTGCATCCTGAACTGCTACTGAACGAACCGCAACGGCAAGAAGATGGTCATCGGTTCGATCGCAAGGGAATGAGAAACCACCATCGAAGCAAGCCAAATACCAGGCGGACAAAGAACCTTCGGTTTGTCCTGACCAGACATGAACTTCGTCAATCTTACCTGCGTTGTACAGCTCCCGAAGCTCATCGAGAGAAGGCATACGCCAATCTCCTCCAAGGCTGTTTACCCAAGCGTTGGCTGCATTCCAGTCAGAGCTTGAATCAGGGTGCACTATCCACTGAAGCCCGATACTATTGTCAGTATTGATCCCAAGACTCTCGCCTGTAGTTCTATTATTCTCGGAAGTCAGATTTAGCGCTGCAATTACATAAGAACAGTCTCTAAGAATATTGTGAGAGTTTACTATTTCGTATTCAGGAGAGTGTATTCTGTCGTAGTATTGATAGAGTGGGTTATTACCCTGGGTGTTTAAAACATGGGTTACAAGTATGAAGACTCCTCTGGCCTTGTAAGCATCTGATGCTACCTGAAGAAGAGCTGACAGCTTTGCTGCATACAGGGCTGAGTCAAAGTTGATGGCGTCGATTGCCTGGTCGGCATAGTGAGCAGCTTCTCTCTGAACAAAAAGTGTAATGAAATCAATCAGTACTTTTTTTGAAGTGTAAGCAAACCAGTTTTCTTCAAAAGCCGGGAATGTGGCCTTGGACAAGTCACTTACTGCATCAATTCTGTTGTACACATCCTCCATCCTGGTAATTATAGGGGTATCAAAACAGTAGTGACCTTCAGGCTCATAGCTGTAAACATCAGCAGCAAGTTGGTCAAGATCAGAATGAAGCCTGGTCATCTCTGTTCGGCAGATAATTCCTTCAACAGCAAAAAGAATTCTGCTGTCAAGCAATTCAGTGGGGCTGGGTGCCACACCAGTTGAGCCATGAGCGAGTACTTCACTCAGCAGACTTTGCAGTATATCAAGCCCTGCGGCTGCCCCGTGCCCGAAGTGCATCAGTAGTAAATTGTCTGCTGCGTTCTGAAGCTCGTCCGCAAGGGCACTTCGGTCAAGACTGGCCATTGCTTCCCGGCAGTGGTAGGTGTACAGAGTTTTGAAAACTAGTTCCGGATCTTCAACCCATTCCTCACCCATGGGATCCCAAACTGCAAGTTGTCCCTCAGTGTTTGAGAATTGATCTGCATCTGTGATTGCCGGAATGTTTGTTTCATACACTTCCAGATTACGCCCATCTGCATTTACTGATATCAAACGACTGCCTGTCTTCTCAACATTGTCCACTTCCGGTAATGTGCCCAGAAAGAAGTCTGTATTACCCTGAATCTGTGCCCAGTCCTCTGTGATTGACTCCCATTTGTCTTCATCACGACTGAAAATTACATCGCAGGCGTTGTACAAAGAATTAGTCAGCGGATTATGGTTGCGATCCCACTGAAGAGCATCTGAATAAAGTACAGCCCAGATCGACAGATGATCTGTTTCAATTACAAACCTGTCTCCCTGGAAATCACCTGCAACCTGCACCCACAAACTATCTTGCCAGTATGCTGGAAATGCCTTACACCCCTGGGGAACTGCCATGGGATCATACTGAAGCTCGATAACAACTGGCTCATTGAAAACAACCCCCGCGTCGGTAAACTCATATACTTCTGAAACAAAGTTCACCCCGCTTGTCAT
>JAOZLN010000312.1 GCA_029934845.1 Candidatus Sabulitectum sp. | reverse complement strand
AAATAGCGCTGCTATTATCCTCTAATCGGCATGCTTTCCATCTCGTCCGTGAGGCGCTACTACTCAATGTCTATTCTCGGACAAGCTCCTTGTATATCTGGATGGCAGCTCCCCGAATTGCAGGGTTCATGGAAGTAATGGTCTTTTCTGCCAATCTTCATTGAAGTTCAAGTCTAAGAGCTTCAGTGTGAAAATAAATCCTGTCTTCCAAATTCAAGGTCTGAGAGATTCGAAGTGCTTCCATTCTTGCGTGTACCGATATGCTTGATCCATAAGGTGATGCTTCAATGGATTCCTCGAATAAAGTAAGTGCAAGAAGGTGATTTCGCATATTGAACGCCTTTGCTGCTCTGTTGTACAGGTACTGGCCTTCCGGAATCTCGGGCACTGGCCAGAGTCTTCCGGATAACAAGAGAGCAGAGGCAATCAGAATTGCAATAATGGCCTTTTTTCTTTCAACAGTTCTCAGCTTCTGAAAAAGCAGTTGTAATCCGCAAGCTGCAATTGCAAGAGAAACAGGCAGCACTGGAAGAATGTATCTTTCCGAGTGGAAAAAACCTAAAATTGTTATGAATGAGACTAGAATTGGAATTGAGAGAACCCAATACTTTCTCCTAAATATAAGAAATGAAATAACTCCATTGGCTAAAAAGGCCATAAGCAGATACCTCGGTAGAATTAGATGATTTAGAGAAGAGTCACTTTCAATGTCTCTTTTCAAGTCGAAGTAAGAATCAAAAGGAGCATATCCCCAAAATGCCCCAAGCTTTGCACCGAGAAGTCTCAGTTCTCCGGCTGGATTGCTGAGTATCCAGGTTGTTGCTTTTTCCAGCCAGAATTTGTTTGCTTCTGAACTGGTTTCATAACCGTGTTCTGCGGCAATTCTTGCGCCAACCTCATGAATGTTTTCAGCAGGGTTTTCTATCAGACCATATTCAGGTATTGGTGGACCATAACCAGTTGCTCCATCTGAGTGTCCTTGGACAAGATTTAGGCCGAGAGAAGATGCGAATGGGGTGAATCCCCCCCCCCTGCGATGAATGGTAAAAACAAAGAATAAAAAGAGGGATCGAGAATCCAATAAGCATGAACACAGAGTGCAGATAGTTCCTGTTGCGAATAGTTTTCCACAAGGACGCGACTCCAAGAAGAATAAAAGGCGGACGAAGCCCAGTAATGATTCCGGATAGAAAGCCGTGAACCAGCGAAGCTCTCTTTGTTGAAGTCTGCTTTAACTGGTACAGCGACCAGGCAGCTATCAACAGAGCAAGAAGAGCAATTGGCAGCAGTGTCATTTCATAGAAAGCCGATGGAGCATAGAGTGTCCATACCACTGCACCAGTGGATGAAACCCATTTTGACGCCCCTGTTTTAATTGAGATTGAATAAATAAGGAAAACTGTTGAAATTCCCATGATTGTTTGCAGCAGGAAAATAATTGTATTTGTGAGTCCCAGAGCATAAAGTGGTGCAAGAATAAGGATGTACAGCGGGCTGGCGAATGCAAAGGCATCTCCTGTAACGGTTCCATCCACCAGGGCTCTGGCGCACTGCTCGAATCTTGCAGCTCCAAGAGTAGGAAAATATGTTAACGCTGTTTCTGAAGATGATGAAAGAAACGAAACAAGATGCGGTATTCTCGTAACCAACGCTACCAGAAGAATGAGGATGACCCAGGGCATATGATTTTTTGAACCAAACAATTTTCTCAAATGATGCATTGCATATACCCTCTTTCCAGCCAAGTAAGAAATGCAAAGAACAGCGCCGCATCCAGTGATACGGCGCTGTTGGTATGGCTTAGTTCTTAGCCTTGAAGTCGTTCATGAAGTCAACAAGAACTGAGATCGATTCGTAGGAAACAGCATTGTATGTGGAAGCACGGCATCCACCAACAGAGCGATGGCCCTTAAGGCCCATGAGGCCTTTCTCGGCTCCTTCAGCAATGAATTTCTTTTCCAGTTCTTCTGAGGGAAGACGGAAAGTCACATTCATGTAGCTTCTGCTTGCAATGTCCTGTACATGAGGTGTGTAGTAACCGTTGCTGTTGTCCATGGTTCCGTAAAGAAGATCTGCTTTCTTTTTGTTCAGCGCAGCGATACCTTCAAGACCGCCATTCTCAAGTATCCACTCCATCACAAGACCGACAACGAATACGGGAAGGCTGGGAGGTGTATTGAAAAGGCTGTCTTTGTTTATGTGTGTTCTGTAGTTCACCATTGTGGGAATGTCTTCCCTGGCGGTGTCAGCAAAGCTCTTCTTAATAACAATTGCCACTGCACCGGAAGGGCCGATATTCTTCTGAGCACCTGCGTAGATCATGCTGAACTTGCTGAAATCCATAGGGTGAGAGAGGAAATCGCTGGACATGTCACAGATATGGGGTACTGTGCCGGTATCGGGGAAGTTCCACATCTCGGTGCCGTAGATGGTGTTGTTACTGGTGGTGTGAACATAGGCGGCACCAGGGGTGAGGTTGAAATCTTTCGGGATGTATGAGAAGAGTTTGTCTTCACTTGATGCGGCAACATTTACTTTCCCGAAGTACTTTGCTTCCTTGATGGCTTTTTTAGACCAGACACCGGTGTTTACATAATCTGCCGTCATGCCCTCTTTAAGAAAGTTGAAGGGAATGTGGAAGAACTGGGAACTTGCGCCGCCACCAACGAACAGTACGGCGTATTCTTCAGGGTCCAGGCCCATGATCTTGAGCATGTTGCTCTGAGCGCTCTTGAACATCTTATCGAAAGGCTTGGAACGGTGGGATATCTCCATGACCGACATGCCCTGTCCGTCAAATTCAAGAACTCCCGTTTCAGCTGCTTTTTTTACCACTTCGTAAGGAAGTGCTGCGGGTCCGGCAAAGAAGTTATGTACTCTACGAGCCATTACTGCCTCCATTTGTCTTTAGAACCGTTAATTGAAGGAATCTGCCAAAGGGCAGGTGAACACAGGAACCATACCGAAAGAACCACCTTTTTTGCAATAGCATGGATCAGCTTATTGCTGTCCTGCTCTTCTGAAGAGCCAGATACCAAGAATTATGAAAACGACTTCAGGCAGAGCAGCTGCAAGAATGGGTTCCAATGCACCTTTATGACCCAGTGTCTGTCCGAACCGGGCAAGTGAGAAAAAGATAAATCCCAGCAGTACTGCCAGGCCGATGCTTGTTGATTTACCGCTTCTGGGGTTGCTTGTGGCAAGGGGGGCACCAACAAGAACCATTATGAGAGCAGAAAATGGAAAGAAAATACTATTTTCTTTA
>JAOZLN010000311.1 GCA_029934845.1 Candidatus Sabulitectum sp. | reverse complement strand
CACTCTTGAACGGGCGGGACACGATGTGCTGTTTTTTGACTGCCCTGCAGGGAACATAACAAAGAAAGAATTGATGGAGAAGCTTAAGGCAGCATCTCCGGCAATGATCGTTCTTGACACAAGCACACCTTCAATCCACAGTGATCTCGCCATATCCAGAGAGATCAAGGTGCTTCTGCCGCTGTCTTCCATTATTCTGGTGGGAACTCATGTCAGTGCTCTTCCGGAAGAGGTTCTGCAGTCTGCGCCCTTCATTACTGGAATTGCTGCAGGCGAATATGATCTTACTCTTCCGGCTATTGCAGATGCCCTGCAGAACCAGGAAGACCCGGGGATGATCCCGGGATTATGGTTGAATGGTGCAGAAAAGCCATTCTTTACCGGTGAACGAGAATTGCTTTCTGATCTTGATTCGCTTCCCATGCTTGCAGATGTGTACAGAAAACATTTGAAACCGGAAAACTACTTTTTTGCCGCTGCAAGATATCCTTCTGTAATGATCATTACCAGCAGGGGGTGCCCTTTCAAGTGCTCGTTTTGTTTATGGCCACAGGTTCTTCACGGTGGAACTTATCGTTCCAGATCGCCACAGAATGTAGCTGAGGAATTTATTAAGGTACAGGAGTATTTCCCGCAAGTACAGGAGATAGTCTTTGAAGATGACACATTCAGTGTGGACTCTCGTCGAGTGGAAGAAGTCTCTGATGCCCTTATTTCCGCAGGGTGTAAATTGCCCTGGACGGCCAATACCAGGGCAAACCTTTCTCTTGCAGCGATGAAAAAAATGCGCAGGGCCGGTTGCAGAATGATAATTGTAGGCTATGAATCCGGAAGCCAGAAGATTCTTAACGGAGTAAGCAAGGGAACAACTGTAGAACAGAATCTGACTTTTGCAAAAAGAGCCAGACAGGCAGGGCTGCTTGTTCACGGGTGCTTCATGGCGGGAAATCCCGGAGAGACCAGAGAAACACTGGCAGAGACTCTTAAGATGGCAATCAGCCTGAAGCCGGACACAGCACAGTTTTTTCCCATCATGGCTTATCCAGGCACAAGGCTGTACGAGGAATACCGCACCTCCGGCAGGCTGAGAACCGAGGATTACAGAGAATGGCTTACAGAGGAAGGTCTTCACAATTGTGTAGTGGATCTGCCCGGTCTTTCTGCCGAGGATCTTGTCAACTGGTGTGGTGAAGCAAGGCGAAAGTTCTATCTTAGACCGCAGTACCTTCTTTATAAAGCCGTGCAGACTGTGCTTCATCCAGCAACAGAAGGCCGTAGAACCGTCAGAGCATTCTCTACATTTAGAAAACATCTTTTCAGGAAGAATAAATGAGAAGAATCAGCATATTTATAGGTATGTTCTTTGATGCCGTGGCAATTTACCTTGCTTTGTATATTTCGGCTCTGGTCAAATTCAAATGGGGAATTTTTCCAGGTGTTTCTCCGATCTCTACACAGATAATCATATATGGCAGTCTGGTTTCGATTGTTTACTGGTGGATAATATTTGCTCTTACCGGTGCATATCGTTTGCATTGGGACAGAAGCTGGGCCGATGAGATCAGAATGGTTTTTAAACCGGTGGTTGCCGGTTTTGTGATTCTTTCTCTCTTTGCCTTCCTGATCACACCCAGTGCTTCCATAGGGCGATGGATATTTTTTGTTTACTTTACCCTAATCAATTTTCTGGTGTATTCTGCCAGGTGTTCTTCCCGGCTGCTTGAAAGGCGATTTGCAAAAAAGCAGCTTCTACGAAGGAATGTTCTTGTAATAGGGCTGGGTAAATCAGCAAAAGAGCTTGAAGATTATCTGGCAATAAATCCTTCAATGGGATACAATGTGATTGGATTTATCAACCCTCCTCATCCAGTTACAAATCCTGCGATCATGCAAAAGCCTCTGGGTGAAACCGCCGACATTACTGATCTTGCAAAACAGTATGGTATTACAGATCTTCTGATCACAATTGCCTCGAATTTTCACGATGACATTCTCAGCCTTCTTCTGCCAGCAGTTCAAAGTGGCATTCGTGTAAAACTTGTTCCTGATCTTTTCGATGTTGTGGCCGGGCATGTGCACAACACCCAGATTCTGGGGCAGCCTCTTATGGAGCTTGTACCGGACAGATTGTCATTCTGGGAAAAACTGGTTAAATCCACCGGAGACTTTGTGATTAGTCTAATGGTTATCGTTCTGGGGTTGCCATTGTGGATATTCGTCAGTTTGCTGATCGTCATTGATTCAAAAGGCGGTGTATTCTACAGACAGAAAAGAACGGGTGAAGGTGGCAGGGTATACAAAATATTCAAATTCCGTTCCATGGTAGACAATGCGGAAAAAGGTACCGGGGCGGTCTGGGCAGGCAAAGATGACGCAAGAGTTACCAGAATTGGAAAGATCATTAGAAAAACACGCATAGATGAGGTTCCACAGTTCTTGAATGTTCTTACCGGGGATATGGCTGTAGTGGGCCCAAGGCCTGAAAGACCGGAAATTATTGAAGAGCTTAGAACTGTTTATCCGTTCTATGATAAACGCCTGACCGTAAAACCGGGAATAACCGGATGGGCTCAGGTAAACCTTGAGTATGATACAACTCTGGAAGATGTTTCCAGGAAACTCACACACGATTTTCAGTACATAGAGAATCAGTCGCTTTTTCTTGATCTGGAGATTCTTGCGAGAACGGTTCTCGTGGTTCTCACCGGAAAAGGCGCTCACTGAATCCATACCGAAAGGAACAGGGTAATGCAGGTACCGCTTCTTGATATCAATCGTCAGCACGCGGACATAAAAGAAGAATTGACCCGGGTTTTTACGGATGCACTCTCGTCTTCCAGATTTATCAAGGGGCCTGATATGGAGGCTCTTGAAAAGGAATTCGCCAACTATTCCGGTACCGCCGATGCAATTGCATGTGCCTCGGGGACCGATGCTCTGATTCTTGCACTTCAGGCGATAGGACTTCAGAGGGATGAGCTTGTTATTACAGTACCATTCACCTTCTTCGCCACCGCAGGAGCTATTGTGAGGGCAGGGGGCACTCCGGTCTTTATTGATGTTTTACCGGACACTTTCAACATGGATCCAGATCTTCTTCAGGAATGGCTTAGCAATAACTGTGCAATAACCAACAGAGGCGTTATTCATAGAAAGACAAGAAAGAAAGTTGCTGCCATAATACCGGTTCATCTTTTTGGACAGATATGTAACATGGACGCAATTCATGCCACTGCATTAACATGGGAACTTCCTGTAATAGAAGATGCTGC
>JAOZLN010000310.1 GCA_029934845.1 Candidatus Sabulitectum sp. | reverse complement strand
TGTATACTGGAAGGTTTGCGACTCCCTGCTGGTTCCAGTAGGAAAAGCCATTCTTAACAGCAGCAGCAAGAAGTTTTTTATGAGAACCATGTATCATCAGCTCCAGATAATCAAGCCTTTTCTTCTCTGCATATGCAAAAACTCCTTGAATGAATCCCTCGGGATCATCAAGTGCTGAAGCCAGCGGCGATATTTCCGAGCCACGGTGTGCAGCAAGAAATTTTGCTCCTGTTGCCACTTTCCAGAACCCGGCATTCTCTTTCATCCAGTTCAGAGAATCTGCGGTCTGGTGGTTGATGTACTTCCATCCGCACGGGGCATGTTCCGGATAAATTGAAAAATCTTTACTGGTTGGAGAGAATAGTGAGAGAACTGCAGGATCTTTAAGCACCGGAGGGTTCTCGATGCTTAAAACATGGAAAAGCTCAGTAGCCCTGAATCCCTGCTTCTCTGCCATGCCTATGCTTTCATCGTTCTTGATGTATGTGGAGAACTCAATGGATTGAAAATCACCGGCTTCGACCTTTTCTCGGGCAATCTGCAGGATCTTGTCAGAAAGAATTCTTCCATATCCTTTACCCTTGAAGTCATTGTGTACCCGCAAACCTTCCAGCCAGGCTACTTCCCCCGGCAGGGTTGAAATTTTCCCGCAGGCAATTACTCTGCCTTCGATCTCTCCTACAAAAAAATCTTTCTGGTTGATCCACCCTCTGGAAACACTCTCCAGATAATCTTCACCATCCCATGTAGTTCTTGAGATGATTGCAAGATCTTCAAGATCATCTTCTGTAGCTTCTCTGACCTTCATTTTTGTTTTCGCTTTCATTTTATACAAGACTCCATCTGTGAAGTTTACCGTAAGAATATATCAACTGCGAAACTGCGAACCATATTCTGCTTCGTATACCATAATTAGAAATCGAATTTCCTATTGTTTCCTATTGTTGATTGTTCTATATGCTCATTAAACACGCCATACAAGAAGCTCATCAGAACACCTGGTAGAAGCAATGTGCCTTGACTCATGATGAGCATTGTATAATTAATAATGAACAAAGAAAGATTGGTAAGAATGAACGCAGGGCATAGAAACAAAAAACTAAGGAGGTACTACAAAATGAAAACCAAATTATTCATTGTGTTTTTTGTCTTTGTGCTGTCTGGATCAGCTATGGCGTATGGCTGGGGCTTTATCATGGGAGGATATTGGCACACCGCTGCGATGGCTGCAGATGGCAATCTGTTGGTAATGTGGGGATGGAATTACAACGGACAATTAGGCGACGGTACGACTACGGAGAGACATTCTCCTGTGCAGGTGCATGGTGAGGGCGGTGCGGGCTTTTTGAGCGACATGACCGCTATCGAAGGAGGAGGTTGGCACTCCGTTGCGCTGAAAACAGATGGCACTGTTCGGACGTGGGGGTCTAATTACCACGGACAATTAGGCGACGGCACGACGACGGATAGACATATCCCTGTTCAGGTGCTCGGTGAGGGCGGCGCGGGCATTTTGAGCGACATGACCGCTATCGTAGCTGGAGCTAATCACACCGTTACGCTGAAATCCGATGGTACTGTTTGGGCGTGGGGATGGAATTACCACGGACAATTAGGCGATGGCACATGGCTTAACACCTCCACCACTCCTGTGCAGGTGCACGGTGAGGGCGATGTGGGATTCTTGGAAGATATAATAGGTGCCGCAGTAGGATTTCATCACACCGTTGCGCTGAAATCCGATGGCACTGTTTGGGCGTGGGGATATAATAGCGACGGACAACTGGGCGACGGCACGACGACGGAGAGACATACCCCTGTGCAGGTGCACGGTGAGGGTGATGTGGGCTTTTTGAGCGATATAGTCGCCATCAGAGGAGGAGATTATCACACCGTTGCGCTGAAATCCGATGGCACTGTTTGGGCGTGGGGATACAATCAATACGGACAATTGGGCAACGGCACGACGGGTTCCAGCCCCACTCCTGTGCAGGTAGGCGGCGGCACGATGCTTTTCAGCCACGTACACGGCGAGGGCGATGTGGACTCTTTGAACGACATAACCACTATCGCAGCTGGGAGTTATCACACCATTGCGCTGAAAACAGATGGCACTGTCTGGGTGTGTGGATTGAATGACAACGGCCAATTGGGCAACGGCACGACCAGCGATGAACATACCCCTGTGCAGGTGCACGGTGAGGGCGATGTGGGCTTTTTGAGCGACATAATCGCTATAGAAGGAGGATCACGGCACACAGTTGCGCTGAAATCCGATAGTACTGTTGTTTGGGTGTGGGGAGATAATGAACACGGACAATTAGGCGATGGAACCACAACTGATAGGACTACGCCTGTGCAAGTTGATTTCGGAAGCATGAGCGTTGTGGAAGATACTGAAGTAATTCCCAATAATAATTTCTGCTCGGTTTCTCCGAATCCGTTCAATTCTTCAGTCACCATCAGCACGCTTGCGGGAGCGGAAATAGAGATATACGATTTGCGTGGGACACTTCAACTTCGCTCAGTGACCGGCTATAATCATGCATTCATATGGTATCCCGATGAAACAATCGTATCGGGGATGTATCTCGTGCGAGCGCGGATGGAAGACGGTAATTGTGTAACGAAACAAATTGTATTAATCAAATAAAAGACGCTTCCGACATAACCAAGTTATCATATGGTTTGTTTCAGCGGTCTGAAAACGGGCGAATCAGAATTTAATATATGGAGGTTAATAGAGCGAATCCATGTGGACAATCCGACCCGAAATGACCGGAATAGCTATGATGTTTCTTCTGCCAGGAGTTGCTGTTCAAGCTTTCGCATCTGTTCCATAACATATCTGCGTGCCGGTTGTGCATGATTGGGTCTGTAGATTCATTTAAGTCAGTTTGAGACCAGGGCTGCTGGACACAGGATGCAGCATTCATGACTGGAAATATATGAAGTACGATTTTTCTTGTTGCATTCCTCCCAGACAGCCTGTGAGATCGGCTGAACGACTGAACCTTTTTATCTACCTGGGAGGCCTTTATACGCCGGCAACAGTTCTTTTCAGCCAGTTCACTGGCCTGTTTGCACTGGATAAGAAAAGGATGAGACATACAGATCGGCAGGATGGGGATTCTTCACAGCATCGCCGTGAACAAAGTTTCTGCCGTCTGGAAGCAGTTCCCAATTGATGTCTATGCCTGTATAAACAGCGTTTGTGAGGGTTTTCAGCTCCCGCCCCAGCAACCCTGTTTCGCAACTGGCTTGAATATTGTGTTGATC
>JAOZLN010000309.1 GCA_029934845.1 Candidatus Sabulitectum sp. | reverse complement strand
AGGCTTGCCCCGCAGCTATGTAACCGCCCTGGGAAAGCTGTCTGGCTGAGTAAATAATGATACACCCGGAATTGTATACCTGATCACTCCAGAAAAAACTACCCTCATAGTCCATTCTGACGATCATTCCGCTGGGATCAATATCAAAGTTGTTTCCTGGTGGTTGATACCTGTTCTCTCCGCCGTAGAGAATGCCCCCGTCCATGGTGGTATCTATGCTCCAACCATAAGATGCAGTATCACGGTCCCAGTAAGGAGGACTGGTGTACCAGTCAACATTGCCGTAGTAGTCTGTGTGGGCAATTGTTGGACTGTTGTTGGTCAGAATGAGCAGCCCACCATCTGCTGCTTCACACATGTCAAAGCCATATTTTCCAATTAGTTCAGGAATCCAGTATTCAGAAAGAAGGTCACCGTCCATGCTGTATCGTACAATGTATGTTCCACCTGGATCCCCTTCAAGCCTACCGCTGCAAAGAACAATGATTACATCATCAATACAGAGAATTCTTCTGGCTCTGTCCCACATCACCCATCCCCACTCCCTTGTCCACAGAGTGTCACCCTGAGAGTCGGTTCGAAGGATCCAGGCTTGATTCATACCTTCTTCAGGGTCAATCTCTCCGCAGACTGCAAATCCACCATCAGGAATCATGCAAATTGAGTATCCTGTTTCTGAACCTGAATAGCTTGAGTTGTATAGCTTTGTCCAAATCTTCTGACCCGTGGAATCGAACTTTGACAACAGGATACCAACACTTGATGTGGGTGTTTCTCTACCCCACCCGGTTACAATAAAATCCCCATTTTCAAGTTCTTCCGCAGAATAGCCACACTGATGATCAAGGCCTGATCTTGCACACCAGAGGATGTCTCCTATGGAAGAGAGCTTGCACATTGAGTATCCTGAGTCAACAGATGTGCCTAATGTTGCTGCAAATCCACCATCACTGGTTTCTGTGATCGAGTTGAAGGTTGACCAATATCCAGGAAAATACAGCCTCTCCCACTCCACAGCCGGAGGATCCATTGCTGTTGCTGCGCTTGTCAGGCAGAGCAGAAGACCACCTATTATTAATACCCTCATTCGTTCACCTTGGTTTCCGACTATTTAAGAAACACTACATTTCTTGTTACGCTTCCGTTTGCAGATGACAGCCTGAGCAAATAGCACCCTGAAGAGATTCCGCTGGGTGTCCACTGTATCGTATGTTGTCCTTCAGAAAACAATTCCCGGGTTATAACTTCAACAACTCTACCGTTCAAATCATAAAGAGTAAGAGAAGCTTCTCCATCTTCAATAAGAGAAAACTCAATTGTTGCACTGGAAGTTACTGGGTTAGGTGATACAGTGTTGATTGCCACAGAAGGTAAACTACCTTCATACTCTATTCCAAGTTCAGGTGCGTATTTAATCAGAAAACCCTGGCTGCCATCTACAGAAGACCAGGCTTGCCCCGCAGCTATGTAACCGCCCTGGGAAAGCTGTCTGGCTGAGTAAATGATGAAGCACCCGGAATTGTACACATAATCCCGCCAGAGTTCGTTCCCCAGAGAATCGTGACGGGAGATCATGCCGCTTAAATCTGTTTTTAACTCACCCGGCGGGCTTTCTGCATTCTCTCCACCAAAAAGAATACCGCCATCCATGGTGGTATTTACAGACCAGCCGTAATTATCCCCTGCGCCCGGTGGATTGAAATACCATTCGAAATTTCCATAAAGGTCAGTGTGTGCTATCTCTGGGTGATAATTGTCTAGCACAAGCAATCCACCATCAGAGGCCCTGCACATTGCCTGGGCATAAGGAGCAGTACCAGGGGTTGGGAAATCAATTGCTGTTTCCCACAGAAGGTTTCCATCCATATCGTATCTGACCAGATGGGGTCCACCGGAAGTTGTTTCCAGCCTCCCATGCGTCAGAACAGTAAGACCATTATCAATGTAGAGTACCGTCATTGCTTTGTCGTTGTATTCCCATCCCCACTCTCTTGTCCACAGAGTATCACCCTGAGAGTCGGTGCGAAGAATCCAGGCCTGATTCATGCCCTCAGCAGGGTCAATCTCTCCGCAGATGGCAAAGCCTCCGTCGGGAAGTGAAGCAAGAGAGTAACCATAACTTCTTGAGTTGTCTTCAAGCTCAAAGACTTTTGACCAAAGAGTTTGTCCGTCGGAAGAGACTTTATAGATAGACAGTGAGTACTGTGAACTTGACTCGTCGGAAGTACCATATCCTGTAGCGATAAAATCACCTGATTCCAGTTGTATTACTGCAAAGCTGACATGGTTGTATGGATAGACGGATGATTCCCATAACTTTTCGCCGGATAAGGAGTAAAGAAATATTGTTCTAGCGTAATTACACCATCTTCTACCAGCAACAACAAGATCACCGCTATAAGTTTCCTGCACATCTAAGAAAACGGAACCATACAGCCTCTCCCACTCCACAGCCGGAGGATCCATTGCTGTTACTGCGCTCGTCAGGCAGAGCAGAAGACTACCTGCTATTACGGCCCTCATTCGTTCACCTTCTTCCCGCTAGTTTGTCAGCTTGATCCAGCCGATTCTGACATTGGAGGGTCTATCGTTTCCTATAAACTCAAGCCAGAACTTCACTACATTCCCGTCCCAGGTTGAACCGGGAATGTTGGACAAGTCCACAGGGTCAAATTCCTCCCAGGTGGAAGTAAAATCTATTCCTGTATCAATGTAGCTTGTATCATCTTCGCTGTCAATCCAGTGCAGTTCAATATCAAGGCTTCTTGAAGCCTTACCAGCCAGGCTGAAATTGAAGCAACTGTCAGTATTAATCCAGTTTGTTGAATCAGCTCCACTATTCATGACCATCCTGTTAGGTTGTGTTGCATCGGTGATTCCACCTTCAAACATTCCACTAACCGAATCCGAGTACGCAGAGACACTCCAGCCGGTCATTGCAGTTATGTCTTTTGTGTTCCAAAGAGGTGTTCCCATTCCTGTCGCTTCCGTCATGTCCCAGGGATTATCAAGAATCTCGGTGGCGTAGTCTTTCGGGCTAACAATGTAAACAAGAGTTGCACTGTTGTCTGTGGTATCAGGTTCATTACTAATTGATTCAGCAAAAACCTTGAGAATGTGCACCCCAATATCTGTAGCACCTGGTCTCCACTGAAGGATGGCATCATCTCTGTCTACGGTGTAACAGCTGTTAACAGATAAGCCGTCAAAGCTGATTCTTGCGGTATCAAGATAAACTTCATCTGTTTCATCATACAGATAGACAAAGATGTAATCTGTTGATTGCGTT
>JAOZLN010000308.1:377-3293 GCA_029934845.1 Candidatus Sabulitectum sp. | reverse complement strand
TAGTTGAGCTTACAGCCGATCTGGCAGGTGAAAATGGTATGACGGTGGACATGGACGGTTACAATAAAGCTTTTGACAAACACCGTGAGCTCTCCAAGCAGGGTGCTGAAAAGAAGTTCAAGGGTGGCCTGGCCGACAACAGTGAAATGGTTACAAAGCTTCACACAGCCACACATCTTCTTCACGCTGCTCTAAGAAAAGTGCTGGGAAATTCTGTCCAGCAGAAAGGCAGCAACATCACTGCTGAAAGACTCAGGTTCGACTTTCTGTTCCCGGAGAAAATGACAGATGAACAGAAAAACGAAGTGGAAGCTCTGGTGAACAGTGCCATTAACGATAAAGTATCAATAGAAATGAAGGAAATGCACCCGGATGAGGCGGAAAAACTTGGTGCCCTGGGCTTTTTCAAAGACAAATATGGGGATGTTGTAAAAGTTTACACCATAGGCAAATACTCTATCGAGATATGTGGAGGCCCCCATGTGAAAAACACATCAGAACTGGGCAGATTCCGAATCGCATCTGAAAAGAGTTCTTCAAGAGGTGTAAGAAGAATCAAGGCGGTGATAGAATGATATTTACACTGATAGCTCTTCTTTCTGCATCAAGCTTTACCGGTACCTGGGAAACAACATATGGTGATATGGTTCTTGAACAGAGTGGCAGTTCAGTAACAGGCTGGTACAACTACGGCACTGTGTCTTCCATTGAAGGAACAGTAACAGGCAACGGAAAGCTGATCTTTACCTACGACGAGGGAAACGCTTCCGGCAGCGGCTGGTTCCAGCTTTCAGAAAGCGGTTCATCCTTCACCGGGCAGTGGAGAGCGGATGGAGACCGGAATTGGAGCGGCTGGGACGGGCATCTGGCAACAGATGAACCGTCTACGTGGGTTCTTATTCTTGAAGCCGAGTGGCAGGAATCCATGCGAGAGAACGAGTACTCCTTCGGAGAAATGCTCAATGCATGGCTTGGCAGACTGGAGGGTGTGGAAATAAGGCACCGTTTCGTTCACGACCTTGACGATATCAGAGGCTTCTGCTACGGAGCAGCCACTCTTCCAGGTGATGTATACCTGCTCTTTGCCTCTCACGGAACAACCGCGGGGATTGCACTGAATTCCGGAACTATCCAGCCTGATGATCTGGCTGATGCTATTGCCCCTATGAACAACCTTAAGCTTGTACATTTCAGCAGTTGCCTGGTAATGGCAGGTCGCACAGCTGAAACTATTCTTAACTCCAGATCAGACTGGAGAGATGATTTTGCAGTTTCCGGATACACAACTTCAGTAGACTGGGGTGGCAGCGCAATAATCGAATTCTACTACCTGAACCAGATACTGGAGAACGGGCTTACCCCTGTGGAGGCTGCACAGGCTCTTAACAGAGATATCAGGTTTTCCGGCACAACGGCAACGCCTTACATGGATGCCGCAGGTTTTGAAATACAAACACCTTAAACTATCATAAATAAGTAGACAAATCGAGAGAGAGGCCAGAATGGAATTATTGAAAAGACTTTGTGAGATAGACGGTATTTCCGGTCGTGAGGATGCTGTGGTAGAGCTTTTCGTAGAAGAGTTGAAAGATACTGCTGATGAAGTAACCACAGATGCCATGAAGAACATTACAGCTGTAAAATATGGAACAGAGGGCAACAGCAGGCCAAAGGTAATGATTGCCGGTCACATAGACGAGATCGGCTTTCTCATATACAACATAGACAAAGACGGCTTTGCATCAATCGTTCCCGTTGGTGGCTGGAGTGCTGCTTCCATCTACGGCCACACAGTAAGAGTACATACCCGCAAAGGCGAGGTACTTACAGGCGTTGTCTGTGCTCCTCCAGCTCTTACTCCAGAGGCTGCCGGCAAGGCAATCAAACTCGACAAGCTCTTCATTGATCTCGGCATGACCGGCGACGAAGTAAAGGAAAAGGTTTCAAGAGGCGACTGGGTAGCAATGGACAGTGTCTATGCAGAAATGGGAGACTGCCTGGTTGCAAAGGCATTTGATGACAGAATCGGTGTGTACATCATAGCCGAGGCGTTCAAAAAGTACAACAACCCCAATATTGATGTTTACTGTGTGGGCACTTCTCAGGAAGAAGTTGGCCTTAGAGGTTCCACGGTTGCTGCACAGGCCATAAAGCCAGACATCGGTATTGCAGCAGACATAACCGGAGCAGGGGATACCCCCGGTTTCCCAGCCACAATGAAGATCTGTGATCTTGGCAAGGGTGTTGCAATCAAGCAGCAGGACGCCAGTGTTATCTGCTCACCATCCCTTGTGAATTTCATCAGAGATATTGCAGAAGAGAAGAAAATAGATCACCAGATGGAGATTCTGGTACGAGGCGGCACAGACACCAGCTCCATGCAGAAGTTCGGTGGAAACACTCACGCCACCTGCCTTTCCATTCCCACCAGGAATGGACACAGCCCTGTTGCCATTATTCACAAGCATGATGTGGAAGCAGCCGTTGAGCTTCTTGTTGAATTCCTTAACAAAGCCCACTTGTTCAGCCTGTAGACTAAACAGACAAGAAAAGGGTCGCACTGGCGACCCTTTTCTTGTATATATGTAAATGTATCCAGTAAATTAACCATCTCTCACCAGCACCAATTTAACACAGGAATATGGAATAACCATGCCGTTGTTATTTGATCCTCAACCATACAGATTCTTAAATAAAAATCAAGGAGATGTAATGGTCAATAACAGCAGAGTTCTTGCAGAGTTAAGTGAATACATCAAGCGTGGAAATTACCTTCAGGCAATAGAGCTTGCAAACAGAAGTATTGCAAAAGACGGCAATCCCCTTCTAAGAAAACCTTTGGCTCTGGCTCTTTCCCGAATGGGGCAAACTGAAGAGGCTCTCAATGTTCTTAAACCTCTTATGGTTGAAGATGCC
>JAOZLN010000308.1:0-367 GCA_029934845.1 Candidatus Sabulitectum sp. | reverse complement strand
TAATTCCTGGAGGATTCCTACCAGTTCTACCTGAAAGCTTTTAGAGAGGGAAAAGACTACTGGACAGGCATTAATGCCGCTACCCTTGCCAGGATAATGGACAAAGATATTTCACAGTCGCTCGCTGAAGAAGTGCTAAACATATGCTGGGCTGAATACGAAAGCATGGGGACAAGAAGTTCTTTCTGGCTGCTTGTTTCCATAGCAGAGGCTCATCTTGTAAAGGGAGACATTATTACAGCGGTGAAGTGGTACAAGCTGGTTACTCCCATGGCGTACAAATCTGTGGGGCAGATCAAGACGGTAAGAAGAAATGCCAGAATGCTGGGAGAGAAGCTGGGCAAGGAAGCTCTGGCAAACCTGATGT
>JAOZLN010000307.1 GCA_029934845.1 Candidatus Sabulitectum sp. | reverse complement strand
CAAGTGATGCTCCAAGAGGCAGCTGGAACAGTACCAGCAGAAGCGTCGGAAACAGAAGAAGTGGTGGTGGAAGACGTGGTGGCAGGCAACAGGGCAATCGCTCACCACAACGCAGTTCACATGGGAATTCTGAACGCTCCGGTGGCAGAAGGCAGCAGAGCAGTCACTAACTGATTAGTAAAAGGGGTGTGATTTCCTTACGAGGAATCACACCCCTTTTTGTCTCTTGTTGTCAGCTGGCCCAGCCGGAACCGTTGCATCCACTGCATATTCCATATTCTTCCAGAACTTCATTGTAGATCTTGCCCTCACCCTTGCATCTGCCGCATGGTGTTGCAGGTTCAGGCACATTCAAGTGGCCATCGCCTCCGCAGACATTGCAGGGGGAATCTCCTACTCCATCAATACCGGTACCTTTGCACCATGCACATTTAACCAGTGCCATTACTGACTCCTTTCGTTTCTGATTTGATCTGCTATTCTATCGTGGGCGGGGAATGCCAGCGGTGGAATATTATCTGTTGAAGTCCACACCAGCTCTGAAACATCGTCAGAGGCCACCTGCGTTCCCTGCCAGTTCGATACTTCGTATATGTACAATACAACGCTTCCGTAGTCGGTATGGTCTGCGTCTGCACCAATCAGCTGAAATGAGCTGCCTGTTAGTTTTGTTTCTTCCATAAGTTCCCGCCTGGCGGCTGTTTCAGGGGTTTCGCCAAGGTCAATGAAGCCACCGGGAAAGCCTAGTTCGCCTTTTGCCGGCGCTGCTGCTCTTCGGGCCAGAAGAACTTTACCGTTCTTTCTGAGAAGAAGCACTACAGCAGGAAGCGGGTTTCTGTAGTAGACAAGACCGCAGCGGCTGCAGATAGGATGAGGTTCAGCTTTAACAAGTTCACCGGCACATGCAGGGCAGAATCGAGGCAGTTTGTAAAATGCGCTGCTGTCGGTATTTCCCGGCAGGGGACCCATTGCCGGAAAATGTCCCAGAAGAGTACCCAGCTCTCTATTGAAACTGCCTGCTATTGCCCCCCTTAGATAAGCCAGCGCGTTGCTTACAGCTTTTTCCGTTGTGTAGCCTGCCGCAAGAAGAGTTGCGCAGGAAGATGCCAGCGTACAGCCTGTTCCGTGTACTTTGCCGGGTATTATCCTGCTGCCTGGGAACCATGTAACTCGGTCTGATGTAACAAGAACATCAGCTGGCTCTCCTTCCAGATGCCCACCTTTGACAAGAACACTGTCAGCTCCCATAGAACGGATCTGTAAAGCAGCCTTCTCCATGGCTGACCGGGTTCGTACCGGTTTTCCAGTGAATGCTTCAGCCTCATCAAGATTCGGTGTTACAAGAGTGGCCAGTGGAACAAGATATTTTCTAATAGAAGTTTCCAGACTTTCTTCTGCAAGACCATCACCGGAACCAGCTACCATGACAGGGTCAAGAACATAGGGAATGCCAGTCAGTCTTTCTCTTATAACTTCTGCAACAGCCTCTACGGTATCACGGCTGCCCAGCATACCGGTTTTTATTCCATCAGGCAGTCCGTCATCGCAGGTGATATTCATTTGGGCTGCAATGATATGAGGAGGAATCGGTATCCAGGAATTAACCCTGCTGCTGTTTTGAACAGTAACAGCTGTAACGCAGATACAACCGTGCCCGCCCAGAGCAGAACAGCTTTTAATGTCAGCTGCCAGGCCGGCACCACCACTGGGATCTGTTCCGCCTGCCAGAAGTATCACTGGTCTTGAGTTCACTGTGGCCTCTTTGCCTTTCTGTGTGTTAGGTTTCATATAATCATGATTAGAAAAATAACACGCTTTTTTGTTTTAGTGCTTCTGCTGTTTTCAATTTCTCCTGACGCAAAAGCTTTATCTGAGCCTACTATAGACACTGTTACCTTTTCAGACAATATCCCCGTTTCAGATGGAGATCTTCTACGGGGAAGTGGTCTGCACGAAGGCGTGTCAATCTTTATGGTTTCAAGCAACCAGGTTCGTGATGCTGTGGTATCCAATCTGAAAGCGCGAGGGTATCTTGATTGCTCAGTGACTGTAGACTGGCCCAGGTGGGGAGTAGAGGCATACGAAGTAAAAATAAATGTTATACCCGGACGACAGAGCGTAAGAGGAGGGTTTGTTTTTGTTGGAGATACAACTCTGTCAGTTTCCCGAATAACTGAGCTGTGTCCCCTGGATTTTGGTTCGCCTGTAGCGCCCTCAGATACTGCGCTCTTTTCCACAATGATTCTAAGCGAGTATGCCAATATGGGATACCTGAGGGCACATGTAGATCTTGAAATAGAACCATTTTCCAGTGACAGTACCGATGACCATCGGAACATTCATTTGGCCATTGAAAGTGGATCGATATGTTACTTTGGGGGCATAAGCGTTACCGGTCTTTCCAGTGTACGCAACGAGGTTGTTTTGAGAGAATTCAATATACAGCCTGGTGCGCCAATGAATATGAAACAGATGCGGGAAGGTCTTTCTTCCGTCTATTCCTTAGGCCTGTTCAGCAATGTTCAGACCGAGTACATCGGCTTGAATGAGGGTTTGGACACCATACAGGTAGTTGTAGATGTGATAGAGCAGGACTACATTGAGATTGAAGTTGCAAGTGGTTACATCTCCCCGGAGGCTGTGTTTGGCTCAGTTTTCTGGAGACAGCCTAACATCATGGGCAACAACCAGGTTCTAACACTGGGAGGAACTTACACCAGATACATTTCCAGCGACAACGCCGGTAATGAGTTTGAACCTCAGATCATTTATGAAGAACCATGGTTCCTTTCCACAAGATGGCGGGTGCAGCTGAAAGCTGATTACTACTACATGCAGAGAGACTACCAGGAGGAACGCAGCTACGGTGGAGAAGTAGGTTTGTCCAGGGAATTTATGGATATCTGGCGATACACTGCGGGATACAGAATTGAAAGACTCAGATATAGATCAACAGCTGAGGATTCTACTGAGCTGGTGCAAGACTGGACAAATACAGCCAGGATAAGCAGTGGAATTTCCCGGGACACAAGAATTCCCCTTCTGAATCCGATCAGGGGCAACTGGTTTAAGATAGCCGGTAGTGTTGCTGGAGGAATTGCAGGAGGAAATATAGATTTCTATACAGTTGATGGTGAATACAGGCTTTTCCTTCCTTTAACTGGAAAGTTTGTTCTGGCCGGCAGAGCGGCTGGCAGTGTATCTCTGGGATATTCCGGGAACACCAGCGTTCCACTTAAAGAGGGTTCCCGTCCTCGTCTTCCGGACCAAGGGTTTGAAAGTCATAACCTCTC
>JAOZLN010000306.1:508-3325 GCA_029934845.1 Candidatus Sabulitectum sp. | reverse complement strand
GTTCAATGGACACCGGTTGATCTGCCGTGCGGTGTGTATTTTGCAGTGGAATCTCATCGGCTCCAGTCAATAAAGCTGGTTTACATCAGATAGGTTTTTGAGAATACAGGTCATGGCTGTTCTTGCGGGGGTGAGGTAAAGAGTTAACCACGAGATTATCGGCGGAATATCAGACTGTCTCTTCTCAGGGAAACAGTACTCATTTTGATGAGGGTTTCGGGAAAAGCACATTTAGTTTATATTCCTAAGTATGCATCTAGTATTACTTGATATATGGGTATGAAACGAAACTGAATGTTGTTCAGGGTTTGGAAATATTGGTGAATGTCCAGCATGACTAGTAGAAACGCATCAAAGATAAACCAGGTGTTGCAGGAGTGGCCAAAGAACACAGTTGCGACTCAGCCCTGGTTTACATTGCTTGGAGTGTCAAGCAAACTGGCAAACTGGCACATGGGTTCAGGATGGCTGCAGCGATTCGGAACAGGGGCATACACCCGTCCCGGAGATCAGGTTGAATGGCAGGGGGGAGTATATGCTCTGCAGACTCAACTGGACAAAACAGTTCACGTTGGTGGGCAAACAGCCTTGGAGCTGCAGGGATTGTCTCACTTTATACCGATAGGACAGCAGAGGAAAATTCTTCTTGTAAGCGATCTGCAGGAAAGGCTACCGACATGGTTCCTTAGCCATCAATGGAATGTCAATATGGAACACAGGTGCCTGTCGTTGTTTGAACATGTTCCTGAAAAGTCTGTAACTGAACTCGATTGCGGCGGTTTCAAAATAATCATGTCCGGCAGAGAGCGAGCTATGATGGAGCAGATGCGATTTGTCAGAAGCAACAGCGATCTGGAACAGGTATACCTGCTGATGGAAGGGCTTACCACAGCAAGACCTTCAATGGTTCAGGAACTTCTGGAGAACTGCCTGTCAATAAAAGTTAAGCGCCTGTTTTTATGGAACTCGGAAGAAGCAGGGCATGACTGGTTCAATAAACTTGACCTTTCCTGCATAGATCTCGGAAAAGGCAAACGCCAGATCTACAGCGGAGGAAGGTATGACAGAAAGTACATGATAACGGTGCCTGACAGGCAGGAGCTGCCTGATGTTTGATCTCCGATACAACGCTCAGGTTCAACTTCTTCTTCGCTGTCTTCCTGAAACTGCCAGACATCAGTGTTTTGCTCTTAAGGGCGGCACTGCTATCAATCTGTTTTTTCAGGAATTACCCCGATTATCAGTGGATATTGATCTGACATATCTTCCCCTGAAACCCCGGGCAGAAGCACTATCGGAAATACGTGAAACACTTTTGTCCATTAAAGATGATATTGAACGCAGGATCCCCGGTTCAAGCGTTAAGGAGATTCCAAACAGGAATTCTGCCAGTAAGCTTATAGTATCTGCAGATGATGCAATTATTAAGATTGAACCCAATCTGATTCTAAGAGGATCAGTATATTCTTCCGAGCTGAGGGACTTGTGCCAGGCTGCTCAGGAACATTATAAAGTATTTACTTGTGTCAGTACACTTTCATTTGCGGATGTATATGCTGGTAAATTATGTGCAGCCCTTGACAGACAGCATCCAAGAGATCTTTTTGACGTAAAACTCCTGTTGGATGATACAGGTATTACTCCGGAGATCAGAAGAGCTTTTGTGATTTACCTTGCCAGTAACAACAGGCCAATCAATGAACTTCTCAATCCGGGACTTCATGATATCGAAGAGCTTTATCAAAACCATTTTGCTGGAATGACCCGGATAGAAGTATCACTGGATGAACTGAAGCAAGTTCAGAGCAACCTTGCTCCCAATCTTGTGAAGCTGCTTGATAATAATGAAAAAGAATTCCTGCTATCCCTGAAAAGAGGTACACCTGACTGGAACCTGCTGGGCATAGATCATCTTGCCCAACTTCCTGCACTTAAATGGAAGCTTATCAATATCCGGAAAATGAACGAACCGAATCATACTGCCAGCCTTGAAAAGCTGAAAAGGATTCTCGAATAATAAAAAAGACAAATGCTTCAACAGCGAGGTTACTAGACCTTACCTCCGCACAAACCAGTGTCTTTCCGGGGCTGTCTGTGCCTGACTACGGCAACGGGGTAATACTTATGGATAACCTCTCACCGGGATTTGCCGTGGATGATGAATTGTGCCACTGCAGAGGCAGAGCAGGGCAGAACGGCATCCTGGGTTTCCATGATCCCGGTGTACGGCAATTTTACTGTGAACAGCTGGTGGACATCGGGTAATGACAGGTCTTCTTCGGTCTGTTACCGTATTTATCATTCCGGGGGCCACACAGACATCTATGCTGACCAGCATGGAAGCGGTGGCAGTGAATGGGTCTCGCTTGGAAGTTATTCTTTTAACGGAGAGTGCTCTATTCAGATCCTCGGGTCGGAGAGCTCCTCTGGAGTAATGGTGGCGGATGCTGTGAAACTGGTGCCGCCCCTTGGGGTTCAGCAGTATGGATCTACAGGGCTTTCCGTTGTTCAGAACCCTGCGGCTTCATTCACAATTCATCTGCCCTCATCTGTTGAAACAGATGTTCTCTTTTACAATCTGGCCGGTAGAAAAGTATCCTCGATAACCGGTACCGGGCTGGTTCAATGGACACCGGCTGATCTGCCGTGCGGTGTGTATTTTGCGGTGGAATCCAATCGGTTACAGTCAATAAAGCTGGTTTACATCAGATAGTTCTTTGAGAATACTGAAGTATGCCGGTTTGACAATAATTGATTACATTAACGATAAGAACCACAGAAAGAACGGAGGAAGCGAAATAGCATGGGAGAACAGAT
>JAOZLN010000306.1:0-498 GCA_029934845.1 Candidatus Sabulitectum sp. | reverse complement strand
GTTCGTAAGGCTATGCATGCAGCGGAAGTGGGAGATGATGTCTACGGAGAAGATGGAAGCAGTGAACCTGATAAAGCGGCTTCCGGATGAAAGCACGTTTGAAGACATTCAGTACCATCTTTACATTGCAGAAAAGTTGAGAAATGCCAGAAAAAACATTGAGGATGGGGAAATTCACTCCCAGGCAGCAGCAGAGGACAGGCTTGATAAGTGGATTATGAAGTAGTTTGGACAGATGGGGCAATTCTTGATGTTGAGGAGATCGCACAATACATTCAAAAAGATTCGCCTTTTTATGCTGATTCGGTTGTAACAAAGATCGTTGACGCAACCAGGCTTCTGGAATCTTTTCCTCTTTCCGGCAGAGCGGTACTGGAAGAAAACGATAAGAATGTTAGAGAACATTTTATATATAATTATAGGCTAATCTATGAGATTAGAGATTTCAGGATTTTTGTGCTTACGGTTGTTCACGGGAAGCGGATTCTTCATCTGAAT
>JAOZLN010000305.1:1182-3326 GCA_029934845.1 Candidatus Sabulitectum sp. | reverse complement strand
CTCTATCCTTGAGCACCCTGCTTCAGGATGGTTGGAATCGGCGATTCTGGATACTGGAGGTAGAGTTGCCTGGACGGAATTTTCAGCTGATTACCTCCTTGCAGAAGAAGCCTCAGTTTCCTTTCAATTCCGATCCTCAGACACCTGGGAGGCTATGGGAGAGTGGAGTGAAGAGATCATGTTTCCGGACACCTCTCTGCTTGATATCCTGCAGGATTCCACCAGGTTCCTTCAATACAAGGTTAATCTCGGCACATGTGATCCCTTTAACACTCCTGTCCTAAACTCAATCTCCGTTTCCTATGTGCCTTACTCCGGCACTGGCAGTTTCGATGGAGAAGAGCTTGAAGAATTCAGAATTGAACCGTATGACAACCCTTGCTTGAACGGACTTTCCTTTAGCATGCATATTCCAGCCTCCGGTATTGTGGAAGTAACCATTCTCGATCTTTCCGGAAGATCAGTTCATGAAAGCACCACATTCGCTCAAGCCGGATCACACAGATTCAATCTGGATTCTGTTAGCAGCGGATATTACTTCTGCCTGGTGAAATACGGTGATTCAGAAATCACTTTTCCAATTCTTGTATTGCATTAGTCCATCGCTTTAAAGATGTGATCCTGCCATTACAGATAATCTACGCCTTGCCCCCCCCCACACACTCACTTTCCTCGATCAGTCTCTTTAGCAAGTTCACTGGTTAAGCGGCTTGACCACTTTGCCTGCCGCAGCATCTTTGCCGTGATATTGTTGACCGGAATAACTTCCTGAAGTATTGTCGCTTTCATACAGAGAATGCTCTTTTAACTTTTTTAAGGGGTAAAGTGAATACTTTGATCATTGACCACAAAACAGCTGGAAACAGATGTTCTGATGTCCGGTATGACCGATAAACCAGTAAAGCACAAGCGCCGGGTTCGTTATGCGGGAACCCACCCCAGAAAGTTCAGCGAGAAATACAAAGAACTTGATCCTGGAAAATATCCCGGTGATGTAAAGAAAGTCATCCAGCGGGGGCAGACCCCTGCAGGAATGCATCTGCCTATCTGTGTAAGTGAGATCTTTGAAGCACTGAACCTGAAGCGTGGCATGAGCGGCATAGACTGCACACTGGGGTATGGTGGCCATGCTGAAAGAATTCTGCCCCGCATTATGCCTGGCGGTTTTCTTTTAGGGATTGATGTTGACTCACATGAGCTTGCCAGAACGGAAAAACGCATTCGTAACCTCGGGTTTGATGAATCTGTGTTTGTTCCCAGACACATGAACTTTTCACAGATCAGAGACTGTCTTGATGTGCGTCCGAATGGTTATGACTTCATACTTGCCGACCTTGGAGTGTCTTCCATGCAGCTGGATACTCCGGAAAGAGGCTTTTCTTTCAAAAACTCCGCTCTATTGGACCTGCGCCTTAACAACAGTTCCGGCGAAACGGCTGCTGAGATGCTTCTTCGCGTTACAGAAGATTCTCTAGTGAATATTCTTACCGAGAATGCTGACGAAACTCATGCAGCTCTTCTTGCAAAAGCCATACTTTCAGCTGGAACAGAATGTCAGACAACCGTTGGCCTTGCATCGGTTATCACCAGGGCTCTGCAGAGCAGTAAACTTGAACCAGACGAATCCAAACTATCGATAAGAAGGGTATTTCAGGCACTTCGCATAGAAGTTAATAACGAATTTGAAGCACTTGATCAACTTCTGCTTTCAATACCTTACTGCCTTAAAAGCGGTGGAAGAATTGCTGTTCTTTCGTTTCATTCAGGAGAAGACCGCCGTGTAAAAAAAAGCTTCAAGAGGTTTACCGAACAGGGAGTTTATTCAGAATGTATCCGTCGGCCGGTGCGCCCCTCTTTTCAGGAAAAATATGACAACCCGCGTTCGTCCAGTGCGAAGCTCCGCTGGGCAGTGAAAGCGTAGCCGGTTAACCACAGCACTCAGCACAGAGATATGCAAGTCTTAAAGTGGGAAGTCTTGCCACAAGTTTTCTAATCAGTCATATTCGGTAAGAACATTCCGGAGGGGTCTGGAAAGGTTGTTTTGTTTAAAAATATTCCGGGTTCTTTCACGGAGACTATTCTTTGCTCTATCTCAGAACTTGCCATAATATTCGACTCTAACATCAGAGTTGTCTGGGTAAATC
>JAOZLN010000305.1:0-1172 GCA_029934845.1 Candidatus Sabulitectum sp. | reverse complement strand
TTATTCTTTGGCCACAGTACAGAAGTCCTCACCGGAAAAAAGTGCACAGACATTTTCCATGGGCTTCTGGAGTGCTTTGATGACTGCCCGGTTGCCAGAGCACTGGCATCCGGAAGCAAGGAAAACCTTATCGTTGACGGTATTGTTGCTCCCCAAACACTGATAGAAGCGGTCTCGTACAGCAAGAATGAAGAAAGGCTTGTTCTGGCAATTGTTCATTCAGTACCGCAGGTAGACAGGAACGAGGCTTTAAGAAGGGATTTCGCTGCACTTCTAAACCACTCTGCCACACTGCAGGAAGCTGCGCATGAAATACTGAAAGCTATGCAAACCCTTATCGCTGTTGAGACCTGTGGTATCTATGAAGCCTCAGGCAGTGAATTCAAGCTGGTTCTTGGAACAGGAGTACCGGAATTATTAAGTAAGACCGAGTTTCAATCCCCCTGTTACCTTTCTTCAGAAAACCTGCCGTTCAACGCAGGAAACTCTTTCCCGGATGGTGCTGCTTTCATACCGGTTCCTGACGAGCAGGGAAAGATAAAAATACTGCTTCTTGCCGGCAGGGGAACCATAAGCTCCAAGTATCGAAACAGGCTGGAAATGATAGGCAGCGTACTTGAAAGCTGTGTTAGCCGGCTTGCTTCTTCATTGTCGATACTGTAAAGAATGTAATTGCTGCCACAAAACCCGCCATTGCAAACACAGCCCAGGGACCAACCTTCATCCAGAGAATTCCACCGATCACCGGTACAGCCATTGATACGATGTGATCTATGGTTCCACCAAGACCAATAGTTGGGACCATTTCAGATTTGTTCTGTATAATTCTGGACAGGTAGGTAGTTCTTGCCATAGAAAGGCTGAACAGAAGCTCATCCACAACAAAGAAACAATACAGCAGCGCAAGAGCAATACCCGGACCTGCGATCTGCGGAACAACGGCGTATGCAGTACTTAGCAGCAATATCAGGGCAGCGTCAGCCATAAGAATGGTTCTTTCTCCCAGCTTGTCTATAAGTTTTCCGAATACCGGTTTTAGAAAGATTCCAATAAGAGCGCTGGCTCCCATTGCAAGAGCAAGCTGAGGTGCTTTCTGATCATATACAGACACAAGCAGCCAGGGTGCAAAAGTCAGGAATATCTGCTTCCTTGCTCCAAAAAGCATACAAAGC
>JAOZLN010000304.1 GCA_029934845.1 Candidatus Sabulitectum sp. | reverse complement strand
TCCTGCAAAGCTGAAATCTCAAATGCCCTGTTCTCAAGAAAATCCGTAAAGATTTTCTTCATTCTGGAACTGTAACGAAGAGTAAACAAGATAAAAAGTGGAAACAGAACAGCCGACGCGAAAGCAAGTCTGACGCTTACAAGAAACATTCCGATAATACTTACAAAAAATATTAGAACATCCTTTAACAAAACAACAAGCTGATGACCAAACAGAGTATTTATGTAACCAGGGTCCTGACTGATTCGAGACAACATATAATCGGGACTGTATTGATTGAATGTTTTGAAATTCGAATACGCATACTTCTTCAGTAACCTCAAACGCAGATCCATTATTATCTGCGAATTCAAATTGTAGAACATAATTCCGGCAATGTAACCGGAAATTCCCATGGTTACATATATGGAAACACAGATAATGGCCTGGGTCAAAAGCATGTGACTGTCTGCGCCGGGAATAGCCACATCTACAATCTGTCTGATAATCATAGGAGCTGGCATTATCAACAGGGCATTGAACAATAGCAGCAATGCAGCTGTGATCAGTTGCCTTCTGTATCTGCTGTAGTATATCCCGAAAACAAGATTGTACTTTCGAACCAGTGTTTTCAATTGCTCTGCAGTATCAGAAATTCGAGCCATTTGCATCATTCCATTCAAGAAGCTGCTTACAGACAATCCTGTACAGCATTAAAACCTTCAATCCGATAACACTCCTCAGTAGCTCGTCTGCTCTACTTCCTTTGCATTATTCCTGCATAGGAGCTGAAGATTGCCAATAATGAAATCTGCAACAAAGCATGGAAGTCATTTCTGGCAGTATTCTTCAAACAGTTATTTCTGACTATCTTAGAGTATTATTTTTTGTTGTTTTCTGCGGTTCTTTCACTGAATCCTCATACAACGTATCAGGGCAGATGTCCTGTTCATTCGGCCATGTCACTGTTCCATATTCAACTCTTGCCTGTTTGAAATAGCTGGTGTCCTTAAGTTCTTTAAAAACGCCGAAATCAAGCAGGTATGAACAATCAAAAACAGCTTTTTCTCCATTTGTGAACACTACAATCAGCCTGTAGTCTTCTGTAGTAGTAACACTTTCAACTCTCGGATTCATGATCTTACCTCAGCGGTTCAATTTTGTACGGTTGCTGCCCGCTCACAGCCAGCTCCCAGTCTGCGACCAGCTCATCTCTGTGGATTTCCAACCATGCCTGTACAAGTTTCATTTTGTTTGACGGTAGTGAACCAGCAAGAACATCACCATCAGGTATTGCAACAACAGCTTCCATACCCTGGTATGAAACATGAATGTGTGGCCTACTGTGTTTGCGGTTATCCGCAAAGTAAAGATGAACAATTATCCCATAAAACATTGATATTACAGGCATCTATCCACTTCCCACCCTTCACTCTCATTACATTATTATTGTATGAGAGTATCTGATAAGCAATAGCATAACCTGGAACAATAGCCAGTACCTGCTATATATCGGGGAAAGGAGAACAAATGAAAACAAAGAGATGGATCATGATATTGCTTACCGTAACAACAATTCTCTTGTCTTCTTCCTGTGATGCACCGAAACCCGCTTGAACGGGGTGTAACAATTCAGAACGGTCTGTTCTGACTGAAACCTCTTCCAAGTAACTTAAATTTAACTTTCGGATTTTCCTCCAATAGTAAAACTGTTAAGAAAAAAACATTCAAGGGTGCGGAGTGATAATTATGCGCACTCTTCCAAAACGGGATCGCGGAGCGGGCTGGGACGCTATTTAAGAAGAATCACCTTTGATGTGAAGGAAATTTCCTCTGTTGTTCCTCTCACGAAGTAGACTCCTGGAACAACACTTGGTGAGGGTGTCCAGATAAAGTTGCCTGGAGCAAAACTGTTTAAAGTTTCTACTCTTCTACCAGCTGTATTGAGTACTGTCAAAACTTCAGGCAAAACAGTGCTGGAAACAGTGAAACTAACAGATTCTGTGAATGGGTTCCTACTGGCCTGAATGTTTGGTGATGACGTTTCATGTTCGAATCCGGAGGTATCATATCCCCGGCTGCACATGATATAGCCGTTCACCTGATTAGACCAGGCAAGGATTACTTCGCCTGACGCTACATTCCCAAAAATATCGCATCTGTCAGCTTCTCCACTATTGGGGTTGGCCCTTAGGGTATCACTCCATGTTTGACCTGAATCAGTACTAACTGCGCAAACGGCGTAAATAGGGTAGGAAAGGTCGTAAATTGAACACCATACTGCATAGATCTCCTGGGAATTCCGTGCCCAGATCCCACCATAACGCCTCTTAGTATTCGGCGTGTTGTAGTTCACTTGTACAGGGTCATCAAGCCAGGTAAAACCATTGTCTTCCGAGCGCGAGTAGTACACATTGTCAATTACCTCGTTGACTACTTCAATCCAAAACGAATGCAGAACGGAGCCGTCCCAAAAAAGATCGATGGACTTAATCAGAAGGTCCTGGCTTTCACCGCATGGTACAGGAAGATTTGGTTGTAGCCAGCTTTGGCCGTTGTCTTCAGACACGGAGCAGTAAACATAGGTTTCGGTGTCCCTCTCGTCTTTCCAGATTGCGGTGAAAGTTTCTCCCCCAACCCACTCAACTTCCGGGTAGTACTGTGCTTCGGCAATGAAGTCACCGACTGGGGTATCAGCAGACCAAGTATATCCACCATTTGTTGAGTAACTGGAGTAAATTCTTAAATCACTGAAACGAACGAAAACAGACACAAGAACTGAACCATCGTTATTTACAGCAATCCCGGGACCTAGACCGGTCTGACCTTCGTTGGAGATCCTGACATTGGGCCAGAGCCAATTTTCTCCCCCGTCAACTGATTTGCTGAAATACACAGCATATGGCTCTGGTCCTCTCCAGTCCTCCCAAACTGCGTATAGCGTGCCTGATGAATCACAGACCAGTCTTGTGAATTGGGGAATAGATGCATCTTCGTCACTGACTTGGATATTCCAATTCCATGTGGCACCAAAGTCGTCGGAGTACGAACAGACTACCTTCAAATCCTGACAGGGTAGTTCCCCACCTTCCCAAACCACTACGAATCTACCTGACGGAAGCATGATTACATCAACATCACCGGTAAGGGGATCTAGGTGAGTATCAATCCTGATCTCAGATCCGAAGCTGATACCTGCTATGCAGACAGAACTACAAAGGAGCAGTAGTTGCAGAATGCCTCTAGTCAACTAGTAACCTCACTTTCCCCTCATCGGGCAGATAGCCCTGCTTAGTTAGTTCCCATCCAGAAACTCATATCGTAGTGTAGAGTAACCATATAGATCATTA
>JAOZLN010000303.1 GCA_029934845.1 Candidatus Sabulitectum sp. | reverse complement strand
ATTTACGGAGCGGAAGCAGAACCGCTTGACACAATTTCTCTCTTTTCTGACAGAGAAAGAGTCTCAGCACCGGACAGTGCGATGATACCCGGAACTGTATACATTGGGTATGCCTTCAGCGATGGCGAGACTCAGGAAACAGCATATGTGAACATGCCTGAAGCTCACCCTTTCATCAGCGCACTGGGAGTAGACGAAGAAGGAAACATCTGGTGCCGCAGAGGGGGGCTTCCCGGAGATATTTGGGATGTTATTTCACCGGAGGGGGAACAGTTGCGGGAGGTAGTTGCCACTCTTCCAGATTCAGCATATTACATAGACATGAATGTGAACCCGCATGGAATACTTGCCTTTGATCTTTTCACAGAAGATTACCACAAGCTCTATATAATGGGAGAGTAGAGGGAGGGGAAAATATTTGTGGCAAAAATCAATGTGCTAGACAAGGAAATTTATCTCTTTGTCAAAGACGAGGAAGACTATATTTGTATTACAGATATTGCCCGTTACAAAGAACAAGGTCGCACAGATCATATCATTCAGAATTGGATGAGAAACCGAAATACCATTGAATTTCTGGGCATTTGGGAGCAATTGAATAATCCAGTTTTTAAACCCCTCGAATTCGAGGGGTTTAGAAACAAAGCAGGACTTAACAGTTTTGCTAACAGGAGAGTAATGAACGGGACCGGACCATGGCTATAAAACTTTACGACGGTAAACACTGTCCGTGCCCGGCAGACTGTATTCGCCACGGCAAATGCAAAGAGTGTATTGATTTTCATCATGCAAAGGGTGAGGTCACATACTGTGAGCACCTGGCTGGAAGACTGGACGATGGGTCGAAACCGGAACAGCCTGCCCGTGCAATACCCACAGGCAAAGAGATCAGGCTGCTGGATTATGCACCCTGTGCCGGTTGAGCAGGCAAACTGAAGCCTGCCAGGCTGGCAGGCATACTGAAACTGCTTCCGAAGTATGATTCTCCCAACCTTATTGTTGGTATGGAGAACATGGATGACGCAGGGGTTTACCGTATCACCGATGATATTGCTCTTGTGCAGACTGTGGATTTTTTCTTCCCTGTGGTGAATGACCCCAGGATGAACGGCATGATTGCCGCAGCTAATTCGCTTTCTGATGTGTGGGCAATGGGTGCAAAGGCACACACTGCCATGAATGTGCTTGCCTACCCTCCCGGGCTGATAAACGCCGAGGTGATAGGAGAGATGCTTGCCGGCGGAAGCCAGAAACTGGTAGAGGCAAAGGTTGCTCTTGTGGGCGGTCACACCATGGAACAGGAAGACATTCTGTACGGTATGAGTGTTACTGGAACTGTTCATCCTGACAAAATTAAAACCAATGCAAGCGCCAGGCTTCACGACCTGATCATTCTTACCAAACCTCTTGGTACAGGCGTCTATGCCAACGGTATGATCAAGGACGGGATAACTGACACGCAGTACAAAGAAGTAACCGAATCCATGAGCCGTCTGAATATGTATGCTGCGGACATTCTTAATGGATGCCGTGTAAGTGCCATGACTGATGTAACCGGTTTTGGTCTTCTGGGCCATGCTCTGCCCATTGCAAGAAGCAGCAATCTTACCATACAGATCGACCAGAACTCTGTTCCTCTTCTGTCCCATATCGATGAACTACTACTCAATTACACCACAAAGGGTGTCTGCAAGGTAAGTGAATATGTGGAAAGCTACCTTGAAGTTCAGGCGGGGGTTGAACCGAAGAAACTAAGTCTTTTCTCGGAAGCAGAGACCTCAGGCGGTCTTCTTGCATTCATCCATCCTGATGATGCCGACCAGGCTCTAAGAATGCTTCACGACAACGGAGATGAGGCCTCTTCCATCATTGGTTCCGTGGAAGAGCTGGAAGATGAGGGGAAATATCTCAGGGTAATGAAGTAATGAAGTATTTCATGATGCTTGTGATCTGCTTCTCGATTTTCTCCGCTGACAGATTGATTTTTCTATGGTTACAGGTTGATCTCCCCATCAAGTTCCGGGAACTTGATCATTAGAGCCGCAATTTCTTTTCTCAATATTCTTTCTGCTTGAAAGTGCATTGCAGTGATTTTTCAGGGCTGACAAGCCCCTTCAATCTCGTATTGGCAGATATGACGCTTCTTTGAGAAGGCATGCAGAATCGACAGGTTTTCTCTGCTTTCGCCCAGGGTGTATTCCAGGCTTTCGATGGCATAGTAGTGACTTCCAGTTGAGCCCGGTCGATATCCCTCTGCCAGCAGTAGAGCCTGTGAGACCACCACCATGGCTTCATATGCAAGGCGGAATTTTGTGTCATCACTTAGATCAGTAATTGAAGAATCAACCAGATCCCGTTTTGCAACCCTGATTTTTGCTGCAATATCAAGCGTTGCCGGTTGCGCCTTTTTCAAGTAGCCATTGTTATACCATTTTATCAAGCTCATCTTCATTACCGATCAGAAAGATTTTTTTGCCTGCCATAACTCCTCGGATAAACCCCGAATCGGCTCTTCCTCTGAGGGATTCAGGTGAATACACTGTGGGGTTGATCTCTCTTCCAAATTTTCTTTGCAGATTATGAATTGACGATACTATTTCCTGAAAACTGATTTGGCCAATTACCATAAGATCAACATCACTGCCAGTCTGGACAGAACTGCTGGCGTAACTCCCGAAAATGAAGGCAATTGAAATACTTTTCTTCAGCCCCTGAATTGATTGCCTGATTGATTCTCCGATTCCGGTGGTTTTTATCAGAAGTCCCTGGAGTTCCTCAAAAACATTGCATGAAGGGTCGGCCTGGTATCTTGTTTGATTTCCAACCTTTTCACAGATTATGATACCGGCATTAACAAGGTTGGCCAGCTCTCTGTGTACTGCCCCATGCCCTGCGTTGATCAATCGGGCGGTTTCTCTGAAGCTGTATGATTCTTCACTATTTAGAAGAAAAAGAGAGAGCAGCTTTCTTCTGACTTTACCGAATAGAGCCTCTCCTGCATTGTCTGTTAATTGTGTTCCCATAAAGGGAACGTCAAGTGCTTCACGCTCAGTTTTTTGTACAGCCTCAAGATACAAGAGTTTGCAACTGGTGAGTAATTTCTTCTGCAGACAGGGGAAGGGTCGGTTGTTTCAACAGTGGTTGAAATGGGAATCTCCTTTCTGTGGATTTTATCCCCCAGGAATTGTTTCACACCTGCAGTAACCTCCATATCCCGGGATTATGCAAGTCCTGCTGATACAGATGAGGAAATCACCACTACTCATAGCCTTCAGAATAGTAGATTGGATCATGTTTTACCAATTCACTGCAGCCACTATAAAATCAGCGATCATAGGTCTTGCCAACAGGAACTTTA
>JAOZLN010000053.1 GCA_029934845.1 Candidatus Sabulitectum sp. | reverse complement strand
TGTGAACCCACTCCATCAGTAGCAAGCTGAAAGACAGCGCTGATAACAGAGCCCAGTGCTGTAATTGCCTTGTTTTCATTAAAAGAAAGCTTTGTTTCGGTTTCAAACTCCTCCAGTCTCTGACTTAGCTCCAGATGAGTTTCAGCGGATCTTACTATCTCAAGCCTCAGTCTGTCTTCGTGGGCTTTTTTCTCTTCACCCAGGCTCTCGAAAATGAAAAGCCGGTTTTCATACCTATCTATGATGTCGGCTTTTGCAGTTGAAACCATGTTTCCAGTCTGCTTTATTCTTTCCATGAAATTGGAAGACGAGCCGGATTCATCCAACATCTCAAGATAGTACTCACAGTCTTTGATCCTGGCTCTGTTAAGCTCCGGTTTTGATCTGAACTGCTCCAGCTGAGCTCTGAAGTATCGTTTCTGCATCTCAAAGGAATCAATCATGCAAGCCGCCTTTCCTGCTTCCCAGCAGTTCTTTCATCTTCTCTTCAATCTTTTCAAGGAACTCATTTTGATCCGGCCGGTCTGCGGTAAGATCAACTCCTCGTATATCTTTCTCGTTCATAAGCCTTATAAGGGCCTCGGCACAATTGGCTCTGAGTGTATAAGTGTCATCTTCATAAAGAACATCAAGAAGAATCCTGCCTGCCTGCCTGAGAGTGGCTCTGTCTGCAATAGCAGACCAGATACCGTAGTAACTCCCGTAATCTCCAGCTTTTACCATTTCCAGCAGCTTCTCCACTGCCATCGAGTCAAAAAGCTTCCGCTCGAGGTCTGCATTGTCTTCCCATATCGTTTTCCAGTGAGTTTTCGTAAGATCCATTTTTCTCCTGCACGTAAGCTGAATTCACAACAACCGATGATATACATAAAGATGAGGTCTGGCGGGTAGAGGGAAAATCCATTATCTATACACTACAATTCTAGTATGTTTTCCCGTCAGGTGAGGATTTCTTGTGAATTGCGCGTCATGTACTTACAGAAAGGGAGTGAGCAGAATGGCAAATGACCCAAAAGATATAGTAATTGGGGAGATTCAAAACACAGTTTCAAAAATGATGGGCAGTTCATCATCAGCTCTCATGAGGACAGCAGGCAAAAGTGCATCTTACAAGATCTGGCCGGAACTGCCAACGGGCAAAACTATCATGGAAGCCGGCAAGATAATGAAGGAAGGCATAGCAGACATGGGTGGTTTTGGAGACTTTTCCATAGTGGGCGACAAAGACGGAGCGGCTCAGATTGAATTTAAAGGATGCTATTTTGCAAGCCTCACCGAGGGTTCAGGCAAACCGTGCGGACAGCAGCCTATCTGCTTTTTTGGTTTTGGGCTTGTGGAAGAAACATTCAAGCGACTTACAGGGCTTACAACCAAAGTTGAACTGGTAGACAGGGCCGATGGTCAAAAGATCTGTTTCGAAACCGCTACCCCCAGATAATCAATTAATATTAACCGGTGGCACCCTGTCACCGGTTCTTTTCATAAAAAGATTCGTTGCAGCTTATTCTGCCCATCTCTGGATTCCACAGCAAAATATAAATCTCAGGTTGAATGCTTTTGCGAATTTGCTTTTCCGTCATAAGTCCACATACGAAGGATCTTAATTGTAAGCTCCCTGTCAATTACCTGGTATACAAACCTGTGCTGAATATTGATCCCGCTGGAAATTGCGCCAGACAAATCTCTAACAAGCTTCTCGAATGGTGGGAAAGTTTGCAAGGATCCGGGAACATGGTATTAAGAAGTGCTTCAGCGTTTTCCTTCAGTCCTGAATTGGCAGTCTTCCTTGCGTCTCTCCTGTCTTGTTCAGTGTAAACCAGTCGCACAGTCAGTGGGCATAAACAGAAAGTATCCAATTCCTGCACCGGCTATTCAGAGGCTCATGTTGCGTTACAGCAAAAAACAAGCTATGCTTTCCTTTGAACCGTGATGAAGAGTTTTGGGGGGTATTTTTTATTCCTGTTAATTTGGTGGTATTTTCTTTTGTGTTGTTTCTAAGATTTACTCGCAGGAAGGTAGTGGTAACGTGTCTAGCAGTCCAAAAGATATAATAATTGGGGAGATTCAAAACACAGTTTCAAAAATGATGGGCAGCTCATCAGCAGCTCTCATGAGGATGGCAGGTAAAAGTGCATCTTACAAGATCTGGCCGGAACTGCCAACGGGCAAAACTATCATGGAAGCCGGCAAGATAATGAAGGAAGGCATAGCAGACATGGGTGGTTTTGGAGACTTTTCCATAGTGGGCGACAAAGACGGAGCGGCTCAGATTGAATTTAAAGGATGCTATTTTGCAAGCCTCACCGAGGGTTCAGGCAAACCGTGCGGACAGCAGCCTATCTGCTTTTTTGGTTTTGGGCTTGTGGAAGAAACATTCAAGCGACTTACAGGGATCCAGACAAAAGTGGAACTGATAAACAGAGAAGATGGCACCGAGGTCTGCTTCGAAGCGGCTACACCCCGTTAAAATCAATTCTTGATTCTGAATCCATACGCCCGCGATCTTCCCCGACCGCGGGCATTCCTGTACCTATGGATAAATCACGAATCTGGCAGACCTGGTAGTACTGCCGCTTTGAACACACATGAAATAGATCCCCGATGAAAGCTCGGAAACATCAAACCGAAACTCGTGGGTACCTGCAGAGAGAAATCTTGAAGAAAGAATCTGCACAGCTCTTCCCGTAATATCATGTACCACAACTGATGTGTTGCTCGATGCCGCAATAGTAAATTTCAAAGAAGCTGAACCGCCCGTAACAGGATTAGGCCAAACGATCAATTCTCCGGAAGGTATGGAGGAATGTGTCTCATATTCTGTACCCACACCAAAACTGGATGCCCATACCGCACCTCCGGCTGTGCCTGCATACAAAGTTTGATCTTCCGCACAAGTAACAACACAGTTTATGGCGGCTACGCCTGGGTCCTCTCCCCAATGAACAGGATATCCACTCCAGTTCTCCCATAACCAAATTCCTGTGGTAGTGGAAACAATCAGTGCGTTCAATTCAGCAGATTGATACAGATCACTTGCATAACTGAAACTGCTGGTGACCTTTGCCCAGTTAAGACCACCATCACTGGTAGCATAAAGACCGGATGATGAAGCTACGGCTATTCTGTCGGGATCTGTGGGGTGAACTTCCATGTCGTAAGGAGTACCAGTGTATCCAGTGGGAACTATTTCCGACCACGAGGATCCCCCATCAACTGTTTTGAAGAAAGCATAACTGCTGTTTTTATAGCCGATGGCAAAAACCTTATCGGAGTCAGAAGGATCTACTGCAACAGCCCTCACATATCCGTATGAAGAACCACTGTACAGTTCGTGTCTTGACCAGCTCTGCCCTCCATCAATCGACTTTGAGACCACAGCCATGTAGTTAGGTGACAGATACCTGTAACCGCAACTCCAAAATGTGTCTCCTCCTGCATAAACCATCCCGTAACCATCTCCGTAATAACTGTCTGCCTGCGTCCAGACGGAACCTCCGTCTGTGCTCCTGTAGAGCTCCGAGTTTCCTCAACCAGAGCCTTCAAGTGCCAGCAGAGTTCCTGCGCCGTCTGCACAGATATCACAGAAATCGCCACAGGCCAGAGGTGTACTCACCTCTTCCCACACAATGCCATCTGTATTGGTCTGAGCCTTAAAAAGACCCATGTCCTCCATGTTCATAAACAACCAGCCCTGAGATTCTGCCATGGCCAGAACTTTTCCCACTGTCAGCCCGGAGTTGCTGGATATCCATGAAGCACCACAATCTGAGGATCGGAAGAATCCATCGGAGCTCCCGGTAAAAACATCAGAGCTGTTGTCCCAGCTGGGTATTATCCACTGGATGTCACTACCGGAAAGCCCGGAGGTCATGTTTGTCCAGTTGTTCCCTCCGTCACTGGATCGGTAACCAACAGTGGATCCTCCTGCAAACAACAAGTTATTATCAGCCTGGCTGAATGCCATCCTGTAGTTGTATGTCTGGCTTCGTACCCTGGCCCAGCTGCTGCCACCGTTGACGGAACGGTAGACTCCGTTGATCGACCCTGCAAGCATGGTGTCCGGAGAGGAAGGGTGAATTGCAACCCCGTAGAAATAGTACTCTGAAGATGCAGCTGCCGGAGTAACGTCTGTAAAGGATGTACCTCCATCGGTTGAAAGAAAAACAAGCGGATCATATGTAACATCGGTTGTATATGCATATCCTCCTACAAGAAGCACTGAAGGGTCTGATTTTGAAACGGCGATGCATCGGCCGTAACCGTAGGTACCCGAGACGGGCATGTAGGTAACACTGAAAGTTGCCCCGTTATCGGTGGAATGCATAAATGACATTTTCCAGGTTCCATCGTACTTGTAACCTGCCGCGAACAACTCTCCCGCTGCAGTGGGATGCGCTACTGCATCATAAAAGTTTGTATTACTGTGATAATTTGACACCCATGATTGCCCTCCATCTATGGATGACCAGCTTCTGCTGCTTCCTACAACAACAAGATTACCATCGGCAGTAATAATCATGTCATAGGGAGTGCCACTGGTGAATGATGAAATAGCCTGCCAGTTAAGACCTGCATCAGTGGAATGTATCACTTGTGTAGGGTTGGTACCCGAAAGAGCCCATAACTCGGAAGCATTGGTAGGAGACTGAACAAGGGCGTTGATGTCTCCGCCTTCGGGGCCGGTTGATTCCCATGGACCCCATCCCATTATGGAGACCAGCACAATAATAACGAACGACATTTCTCCTCCGTTCTTGTGGGTGAAAAATTACAATAAGTCAGTCTTTGTTTGAATAATACAATACTTATCCTATAGTGTAAATGTAAATATTGCAGTGGAAACACCCCTTGACCCCGACAGGGAAGTTGAATCTAATTGCATAGAGACACAACCCGAGAAAAGAGGTGTAAAATTGGCGAAACGCGAGGTCTGGAACAGTAAAACAGCCTTTGTTCTGGCTGCCATAGGATCCGCTATCGGTCTTGGAAACATCTGGAGATTCCCGTATGTGACTTTTGAAAATGGAGGTGGAGCCTTCCTGGTGGCCTACTTCGTCTGTCTTTTCATCGCGGGTATTCCCCTGCTGATGCTGGAATTCAGCATGGGGCATATGACAAAGCAGGCTGCTCCCGGGGCATTTGCAAAGCTCCGACCAAAAATGCAGTGGTTTGGATGGTTTGCCGTTGGGGTAGGGTTTGTAATTGTTACCTACTACGCCATTATCATGTCCTGGAGTGTAAACTACACCTGGGAGGCCGCCACCCTTGGCTGGCAAAACAACATGGGGCAATATGCCAATGTGGAATATGCTCTGGAAACTACAGACCTTGAAGACATGGCAGTACTCACCCCGGTACCTGAAAGGCTCTGGGGGGCAGAATTTACAGATCCGGTGGACGAAAGCCAGTACAACATCCAACCTGAAGGCACATTCCTTGTTGCGTGGGAGGGCAGCCTTTATGCAATGTCATCCCTTGGCAATGCCGACACATTCATGTCGTCTCCAGGCGATTTCTTTTTCAATGACTTCCTCGGCCTTACCAGTGAACCATGGGATTTGGGTACATTCCGCTGGCCACTGCTCATAGGGTTCATAATTTCCTGGGTATGGATCGTTGCCTCAGTGTGGAAGGGAACAAAAACCGTAAGCAAGGTTGTTTATTACACAGTGTTCATCCCAGGGGGTCTGCTGATTCTTTTCATAATCAGAGGTGTTACTCTTCCAGGTGCTGAAGCAGGTATCTCGTACTATCTGACGCCTGTGTGGAGCAAACTTCTTAGTGCAGACATCTGGCTTGCAGCGATCTCACAGGTTTTCTTCAGCCTGAGTGTTGGTTTTGCAATAATGATCGCATATGGAAGCTTCCTGCCCAAAAAAACAAACATTGCCGGTTTTGCAATAGTCATCGGAGTTGCCGATGCCCTTACTGCATTCTGTGGAGGGCTGGCTGTTTTTTCCGCTCTTGGGTATCAGGCCACAAAAATGGGCGTTCATATCACCGAAGTTGCACAATCGGGACCGGGGCTTGCCTTTGTCGCCTACCCACACATCATCAGCAATCTTCCCGGGGCAAGAATTTTTGGTGTACTCTTCTTCCTGATGCTTTTAACTCTTGCAGTTGATTCGGCATTCAGCCTTCTGGAAGCGGCAACCGCATCGGTGAAAGACAAATGGAAATTATCGCATAAAAAGGCAAACCTGATCGTTGGCGGGTTGTGCTTCCTGCTGGGTCTGCCAATGCTGACAGGTTCAGGTCTTTACATTCTTGATATTGCCGATCACTTCATGAACAGCTTCGGGCTTACCATTGTTGTTCTGGTGGAAACCATAATGATGGGCTGGGTCATCGGCGCCGAGAGCCAGAGAGAGTATATCTCTAACAATTCCAGATTCCGTATCGGGCAATGGTGGAGCATCTGCATCAGATGGCTGATCCCCATAGGAATAATCTGGATGCTGTTTACCGAGATAGCAGCAAGAAAAACTCCTTATGGAAGCTTCGGGCTGCGCAGTCAGGAATTCCTCTTTGGCTGGTTGATAATGATTCTTCTTCCAATAGTAGCCAATCTTCTTGCCAAAGCAAAAGGGAAAGGAAATTTTCCTGAAAATAACGGGTAATCCGGAAGAGAAGGCTTGAACTTTTTCAGGGCGGGATAAACTCCCGCCCTGTCTTCTAGAACTTGTTTGAAAGCTTGTCCATGAACATCTCGTTAAGCCTTAAAAGCTCTGTATCCTGAATGGTCCACAACCTGTCAGGGTTAAAGTCAATGTTGTTGGGCACATTGTTGAAAGAAGAAGGGAAGATAACAGCGCCGAGGAAGTTGAAATAGATAGACAGAAGGAAAAGAATTCCGAAAAGAATACGAGTCCAGAGTTTCGGCTTCACATACCTGCTCCACCCCTCTGCCAGAAAAAGAATCATGATAGGGATGTACTCGGAAAGATATCTGTACCCGAAACAATGACCGGCATACCATCTTTCCCAGATGGTATAGATGATCAGAGTAAGGAAGAATCCCACAGAGAGATATCTGTAAAGAATGTCTCCTCCCTTTTTAAAAACATCCTTCACCATATATAAAATGGAAAATATGAACACAGGAGTGAAAACAAGCAGCCCTCTTGCTGGCGAAAGAAGAAGACCTGGAATGCCAAGCCACGGATTTGTAGTGAATTTTCCACTCTGCCCCTGCCCCAGAGAAAGCAGAGAGCCCCAGTACTCTAAAGAATACCATGCCAGAAAAGCCATGGGAATCAGGCTTGTTAAAAGCAGAGGAAGAATATCCTTCCTTCTACGGTGAAAAGTGTAAACATAGAACGGAAGAACTATAAGGCCATTTACAGGTCGGTTAACGCACATCAGAGCGAAAAAGAACCCGGCCCAGGCAAAAACTTTTCTGTTCTCGCTGAAGAACAAAAGCATTCCAGCACTAAGAAAGAAAATAGATGGGCCGTGCTGCCATGTTCCCCTGGCCGTCACACTCCACACAAGAGTACCGGATGCGAACACTATTGCAAGAAGTGTCGACAGCCCGATTGAAAACTTTTTCTTAAGCAGAATGTGGAACATCAGCACAGTGGAAAGCGCGGCAATAAGAGACATGGAGACAAGATTAAGTGGTAATAATTTTTCCTCTATATCAATGCCTGCAAGATCTGCTGCAAAGAACACCGGAACATTAACCATGCCGGCAACAACCGAATAGAGATTAACTATTCTGCTGCCGGAGAAAGTGAAGGAATAGGGCATCTCCTCACCTTCAGCAAAAAATTCGTTGAAGTCAAAATTGCCTTCTCGAACCAGAGTAACCGCAAGAAGCTCTGATGCAACCGTATCGCCAGACCCAAGATATGACGACATGGAAATGTAAACAGAGAATGGTACCAGAAACAACAGAACAGAAACAATAATTCTGTTCCGTATGGTGTCAGCGGGTTCTGTAAATTTCATCATTCAACAAGTCCAATCTCTGGTCGAGTTCCTGAAAACGCCTGGTTACTACATGAAGAATTCCACCCACAGAGATAGAAAGCAGTCCAGCAAGAGCAAGCCCTATGGGAAATGTAAAAGCTAAGGCATCCGCTCCACTGGCTTTTACATTGTAAAACCAGAGAACACCGGAAACCAGTAGCTCCAGCAGGCCAAGTCCGCCAAAGAAAGAAAGTGGCTTGTAGTAACAGAACAAAGATATCATCTCACTAAGTATTTTTACACCGTCTCGAATAACACTGATCTTGGAACTGCTGCCGGAAGGCCTTGGTCGAAGGTCTACCGGAACTTCAACTATTCGGAAACCCCTGTTCAAAGCCATTATTGTAAGCTCTGTCTCTATTTCAAAGCCTTTTGAAAGTATCTGCATTCTCTTAACAAAGTCCCTGGTCATTACCCTGTACCCCGACAGAATGTCTGTAAGATCCGAGTGGAAAAGAGTGTTAATGGTCTGTTTGAAAAAAATGTTACCAAGCCTGTTCTGAATTCGAAATGTGCTGTTAGCCGATCTGCTGAGCCTGGTACCCACAACGATGTCTGCAGTATCATCAAGAATTGGAGCAAGCAGAGAAACAGCTTCTTCAGCAGGGTATGTATCGTCTCCATCTATAAGAATGTATATGTCTGCTTCAATCTTTCTGAAGGCTTTTCGTACAGCAATGCCTTTGCCCCGCTGTTTCTCAGTAATTACAACAGCCTTATTTTCCAGAGCAATGGCAGCAGTTGAATCGGTTGAATTGTTGTCAATTACATAAATGTCTGCATCAGGAAGAACCTTTCGAAAGTCAGCTATAACTTTGCCCACCGTAAGTTCTTCATTGAGACAGGGAATAACCACAGCTATTTTTTTCAAGAACATCCCCCTGAATAAAACCACAACCGTTTTAATACGCAAGGTCTTCGTTTACGTTTACCTGCAAGACCGTTTTTCACCAAGAACATAGTCCGCATACAGCTAATCGCCAAGCTGTTCTATTCACGGTGATGCAAAAACAGATACAGCTGCTCCCCGTAAGTCTACGCTGGAATATTTGTGAAGAGCACAGCCTGTCAAAGTCTTATTGGGAATGCCCTCTTTTACTGCAGGTTATTGACACCATACGACCTTAAGGGTATCGTCATACTGTGTAAGATAGTGGTCTTAAATGATCAGCACCGGAGGTGCAGAAGGGGAGGGCAGCTCCGGGCTCTGCGGTGAACACAGATCACATAGTTTCGCCCCGCCGGGAGTTGTTCATGAGGAAAAGTCAGGGTACACCGGATCAGCTGGCTAAAGAGATAGATGATATTCGCAGACATAACTCACTTCTTGAATCAGAGAACCAGTCTTTGTCCGATCTCATGTTGGAAATGGCCAGATTCAAGACCATATCAGACTCTGCGGAGCAGGGCAATGTCATCGTAGATCCGGGTGGGAAAATAGTCTACATCAACGACTACTTTGCCCGGAAGCACGGCTACACACCCGATGAATTGCCTGGGCGGAACCTTTCCATATTCCACACCGCAAAACAGATGGAAACGGTTGACAAGATCAACAGATCCATGGCCCGCAACGGCAGGTATGGCCCACTGGAAGTTGAGCATGTACACAAAGACGGCACCGAGTTCACCATGTTGATGAATGCTATTGCTCTCAATGACAGAAACGGAAAAACGGAGTACTTCGCAGCTTCTGCAATAGATATTGAATCATGGAAACAGGCAGAAAAGAACAGAGCTCTTCATCTTGAATTTCTCCAGAATCTGGATCTGATAAACACGGTTATTCAAACATCGACAGATCTTGAAACCATGATGTCAAATGCCATGAAGACCGTACTTAAAATATTCGGTACCGATCGTGCCTGGCTGCTGTATCCATGCGACCCCGATGCAGATTCATGGAGTGTTCCCATGGAATGCACCAGCCCGAAGTACCCGGGAGCACTGGCTCAGGGCGAAGAATTCCCCATGACAGAAGAACATCGCGCTTTATGCAAAAGAGCACTTGAAGCAAATGATGTGATCGCCGTGAACGAAGAGACAGATGACAAACTCAACTCAGTTCAATCTCAGATGCACATCGCTATCCATCCCAGAACAGGAAGTTCATGGTTGTTCGGGTTGCATCAGTGTTCGCATACCAGAGACTGGACCGGGGAAGAGATCGACTTGTTCAGACAGATAGCCCACAGACTTTCTGATGCTCTAAGCAGTATGCTTCTTTTCCGAAACCTTCAAGAAAGCGAGGAGGGATTCCAAAGTCTTGCCAATGCTTCAATGGAAGCAATTTTCTTCACAAAAGACGGGATCTGTCTGGAAGCCAACCAGGTTGCCGTGGAAATGTTCGGATGGAAAGACCGGTCTGAATTCATAGGAGGATTTGGCACCGAGATAATTGCACCGGAAAGCCATGACATTGTGAGAAAAAACATGCTGGGCGGGATAATGGAGCCCTATGAAGCCGTTGGAATCCGGAAAAACGGTTCGAAATTCCCCATATCCATCCGGGCCAAGACTATACCGTACAAGAACAGAGGTCTGGTCAGAGCTACAGCAATAATGGACATAACACATGAGAAGGCAGCCGAAAAACTACTTATTGCAGAAAAGGAAAAAACATTAAACTATATGGAACTTGCAAACGTAATGTTTATTGCAATGAACAAGGAAGGTACTGTCACCCTTGCCAACAGAAAAGCATGTGAGATTCTGGGTTGGGAAAAAGAAGACATCATAGGAAAGAACTGGTTTGACGACTTCCTTCCTGTTCACCTGCGCAAAACTGTAAAAAACGTAGCCAGACAGATAATGCAAGGTGATTTGGAACCGGTTGAGACTTATGAGAATCCGATTCTAACAAAAAACT
>JAOZLN010000302.1 GCA_029934845.1 Candidatus Sabulitectum sp. | reverse complement strand
AATCGGAACCACCTTTACCGCCACCCATGGGGATAGTGGTAAGAGCATTCTTGAAAACCTGCTCGAAAGCCAGGAACTTGAGGATTCCAAGGTTTACGGAAGGGTGAAAACGAAGACCGCCCTTATAGGGTCCGATAGCACTGTTCATCTCGATGCGGAAACCACGGTTAACCACTATCTCGCCGTTGTCTTTTACCCAGGGAACACGGAACATAATAACACGCTCTGGCTCCACAATTCTTTCCGGGATTCTTGCACTTCTGTACTCGGGGTGCTTTTCAAGTACCACCTCAAGAGATTCAAGAACCTCCTGTACTGCCTGGTGAAATTCTGGCTGCGAAGGGTCCCTCTGGATTATTTTCTGATAGAGTTCCTCAAGCATTCTCACTCTCCTCTTCAAGAATCAGGTAGACAAACAACAAATGAAATTGCGTATGAATTTCATACGGACAAGGTAGACTACAGACAAAACCTTCCTTCTGTCAATAGGTTCTTGTAAACTGGATTCAACTTGACCGATGTCTTGCCTTCTCTTCATAATTAACACCGTATTGTAAACCTTGCTTTCTCTGCTCCCACATGAAACGGAATCACCAGGAGGTGCAATCAAGATGTTCTCACCTGAAGAACTCAATGGAAAACTGCAACTGCGACGAACAGAGTTCCTCCTGAAGAATCTGAACAAATTCAGAGTGCAGAATGTGATGCTTCTCTGCAGCCTTTACGATTACTACACAGTTGAAGAAGATGGAATGCTGGAAGACATACTTGGTGCAAATCATTCAGCCGGAGATTCCGGAAAAACACCAGTGATCACCCAGGTTTCTGATGCAACAACCGCTCTGGAGATACTGAAGGATAAATCAGGTACCTATTTTGAGCTGATCATCTGCATGTCTACCGGAGAGAACACATCTTTTACAGAATTCACAGAAAATGCACTGGAGATACAACCATCTCTGGCTGTTACCGTTCTTACGCACAACAGGGAAGAACTGAGGAAAATAAACGGAAAGAACCCTGGAGTAATTCCCTACAGGCTCTTCAACTGGATGGGGACCGGCGAGATCATTCAGGGCATAATTCAACTTACAGAAGATGCCCGGAATGCTCTGCACGACTGCGGAGAAGTAAATGCGCCGTGTGTTCTACTTGTGGAAGATGATGTGCTTTTCTACTCCAAGTACCTTCATGAGGGCATGCGGGAAATTCACCTTAAATCACGTCAGGTTCTTGAAAGAATGACATCTCAGACCATGAGGAAGCTAAAAAGTAAGGCGAGAACAAAACTTCTTCTCGCAGTAAACATGGAAGAGGCTGAATACATCCTGGAACACTTCAGCAATTCTCTTGTAGGTGTCATCACCGATATGAGATTCCATCACCGGGGCACCCATGACAAAAAAGCAGGAGTGAACCTTATAGAAAAAATACGGGAGAGGAACCCGGATATTCCCATTGTGCTACAGACCAGCGAACATGATGGAGCTGACATTGCAAAAACGATGAATGTGGGATATGTCAGCAAGCACTCATCAACCCTGATGTCAGATTTCAGCAATATGCTCATCGATTCTCTGGACTTTGGTGATCTGATCTTTGAAGACGATACAGGAAAAAGAATCAGAAAAGTTACCGGTGTCCGGGAACTGGGCATTGCTCTGGACAAACTTCCGGCAAAATCCATACATCTCTGCTGGTCGTCTGGCAGAATGTCCCGGTGGCTGAAGATACAGACCGAACTGGAACTTGCGGAGGAAATGGATGAATGCAATTTGGAGAATTGCACATCAGAAGAGGTCAAGTATACTCTTCTGAGCGCTTTCAGGTCATGGAAAGCAGACCAGAGGCGGGGCTATGTAGTACCTTACAGCAGATCATTTCATGAGGAAGATCTTATGTTCAGCCGCCTGGGTAATGGATCAATGGGGGGAAAAGGCAGAGGTCTTGCATTCATAGACCGAGTTCTTGTGGCTAATCTAAAAGAAGGTGCATTTAAGAAAGTGACTGTTTCCGTTCCAAACACGGTGATCATTACAACTCAATTCTTCGATGAATTCATGAAAATAAACGATCTGCATCAGTTTGCAATTGACTGTGATGACGACAACAAAATTCAAAGAACCTTCCAGAAAGCATCTCTTCCTGCGACCATTCTGGGTGATCTCAGAGATTATGCAAGAACTATTACCACCCCTCTGGCCATCCGTTCTTCAAGCCTTCTTGAAGATGCCATGTATCAACCATTTGCGGGAATTTACGCCACAAAAATGCTGCCCAACAATTCCAGAGACCTCACAGTAAGATTCAAGCAACTTTCAAGTGCCATCAAGTTTGTTTACTCTTCCACATTCATGCAGTCTGCAAAATCATACATCCGGGCCACCAACCACCGGGTGGAAGAAGAAAAAATGGCAGTTCTGCTTCAGCAGGTCGTGGGAAGACAGCACGACGACCTTTTCTACCCCCACTTCTCCGGCGTGGGCAGATCATACGATTTCTATCCTGCAGGCTCTGCAAAACCGGAAGATGGTGTGGTAAACGTTGCTCTTGGTCTGGGCAAGGCCATAGTTGACGGTGGGATGTCTCTTCGTTTCACTCCGAAGTATCCAAGGGTTCTTCCCCAGTTCGGCACCGTTAAAGACATGATGGACAATTCACAGAAGCAGTTTTATGCAGTACAGATGGACACCAGCTACTGGGGAAGTAAACTGGATGAAGATCAGTACATAACATCACATGATCTTTCCACATCCGAGACAGATGGCACTCTGGAGTTTCTGGCTTCAACTTATGATGCACCCAATGAAAGAGTGATGGACGGTATCACAAGACCGGGCCCCAGAGTTGTGAGTTTTGCGCATATTCTTAAAAATGATGTATTCCCCCTTGCCCGAATAAGTGATTACCTGCTTAAAATGGGGGAAAAATCAATGGGATGCCCGGTGGAGATCGAGTTCGCCGTCACCCTTGGTAAAAAGCGTGCTCTTCCTGCCCACTTCAGTCTGCTGCAGATAAGGCCAATGGTAGTTAACAATGACCTTGTGGATATCGACCCCGATACTTTTGATGATGAGAAACTACTGTGCAAAACAAACACCGCACTGGGAAATGGAACAATTCAAAGCATCAGAGATGTAGTGTACATCAAACCGGACAGTTTCACCGCTTCAAAAACAAAGGATATTGTAAAAGAAGTGGAAGCACTGAACAGAAAACTCTTTAAAGCTGAAAGACCTTTCATTCTTATCGGCCCTGGAAGATGGGGATCATCTGATCCGTGGCTTGGCATTCCGGTAACATGGAGTCAGATATGCGGCGCCAAAGTGATTGTAGAAGCAAGCCAGAAGAACATGAATATCGATCCTTC
>JAOZLN010000052.1:8874-10924 GCA_029934845.1 Candidatus Sabulitectum sp. | reverse complement strand
GTTCGATCCCCGTTGGGGTCACCATTCTTTTAGCAGAGATACATCATACATCCAGAATGTGTTATTTTAAAAAATGACAATGAGTTGAGCCCTGTGCATATTACGGTGGAGGTTGATAATGGGAATTACAAACTCAATCGTAGAGAAACTGAGGGCTTACTGCCGAGCCAATGGCATCAAGGTCATGTACCTGTTCGGTTCCTATGCCAGAGAAGAAGCCACTCCCCTGAGCGACATCGATCTTTTGATTGAGTTCGAGAAGGGACTTCAGATCAGCTATCTTGACCTTCTCGAGATTAAATTCGATCTTGAAAACATAACAGGCACAAAAATCGATCTTGTTGAACAGAAGGCCATTGAGAATCCAATTCGCCGCAAAAGAATCATGGAAGAAAGAGTGCTTCTGTATGCTTCCTGAGAGGAAAGATGCGGGTCTTTTATATGACATGATTTCCGCAGCAGAGGATATAGAGGTGTTCATTGAAGGCTGTGACTTTGAAAGCTTCTCTTCAAACAAAATGCTAAGATATGCTGTGGAACGACAACTGCTGGTGATCGGTGAAGCGGCAAGACGGCTATCGGAAGATTTCAGAAATGGTATTTCATCTGTTCCATGGCAGGCAGTTATCGGGCTTCGCAACATCATAGCCCACGATTACGGAGAGATTCTTACCGAGAGAATCTGGCTTGTGGCAACCAGGGATCTGAAAGACCTGGTAGCGAAGTTGGTCCCATACACTTCAGACAGTCAGTAAGCAGATTCATTTTAGGCTCTTAGAAAATAGTTTGAACTTTTTTTCAAAAACCATATGAGTAATGGCAGGTTATTTCCCCGCCCAGTTGTCTACTATGGAAGCCTCTGCAACAACCGGAACATCTTTCATATACCTGGAGCCGGCTTCTTCCATCGTGTTTCTTAGTAACAGCGCGGTTTCCTCTGCTTCTGATTCATCACACTCCAGCACGATCTCATCATGTATCACAGCTACTATGAAAGTATCTGTGTCCTTCAGAGCTGCATACAACATGCCAAGCGCGTTTTTCAATATGTCGGCGGCTGTGCCCTGCACCGGGGTATTGTAACGAATAGACATTCCGGATTCTCTGCTGTATGTGTGTTTTCTGCCTGCTAATGTCCTGGAGGTGCCGGGTTTGTTCTTCTGCAGTTCTTTGTGCCAGGCATCTAATCCTCTGTATCCCGCAAAGAATCTTTTCTTAAACAACTCAGCTTCATCCATAGACATCTCTACACCGTATGTTTCAAGTGCATATGCTTTCAGACCTGCTGCACCCATGCCGAACACAAGACCGAAATTCACTGCCTTTGCTGCCTGTCTCTCTTTCTTCGTGATCATCTTAATCTTTTTTTGAAGAACCAGGGCTGCTGTCAATCGGTGAAGGTCCTCTGCATTCCTGTATGCCTCGATCATTCTGGGGTCACCGGATATCTGTGCGATCACCCGCAGCTCAATCTGTGAATAATCTGCAATAATCAGTTTTCTTCCCGGAGGTGCTGCAAAACACTGTCGGAAAGCCTCTCCCCTGGGAATCTGCTGAATGTTCGGTCCGCCGCAACTCATGCGCCCGCTCCATGCCCCTATCTGGCTGTAGTGAGGGTGCAGTCTCCCAGTGGCTCTGTTTATCTGTCTGGGTATCGAATGCAGAAAACTCGACAGAGCCTTAGAGGCTGTTCTGTATTTCAACAGGGAAACAACAATTGGATGTTGACTGTAATGAGCCAGGCTGTGTTTCGACGTGTTCTCTACATCTATACCGTTATCATTCAGCATTCTCAAAACCTGTTTGGTGCTGTTTGCGTTATACCCGTAGCTTTTATGGTGGCCAAACAGATCTAATTGCACTGCAGGGTAACCGATGAAGGGATATAGTTCTGCAAGAGCCTCTGCCTCTGCCTGTTCTGTTTGCAGGCGCAGGGCAGACCATTTCCTCCTGTCCAAATAAATTCCATCATATTCTATTGATGCCACTGCATATACGCAGGCAAATTCCAGACGGGCGGCTTCAATCAGATGGTGTTTCTTTATTTCAC
>JAOZLN010000052.1:7521-8864 GCA_029934845.1 Candidatus Sabulitectum sp. | reverse complement strand
CCAATAGCTGATGTCTTAACTCCAGTAGTATCTCGGCATCCTTTGCGGCATAATTCAGTTGATCTATGGTTAACTGTGAAGAAAAATCACTCTTTTGTTCCTCTTTAGACAAGAACTGGCCCAGGTAGTGCTTTGCAAGAGAAGCCAGCCCGGCACTGCGCGGGCCCCCGGATGTTCTAAGCAGCCTGGCTGCAAGCATGGTATCGAAGATCCATCCGGAAACTGAGATATTTTCCGATCTTAAGAACTTCAGATCAAACTTTGCATTCTGAAATATTTTTATGGCAGGAGATGTGAGTATAGCAGAGATCTTTACCGCTGCTTCCGGTAACAGCTTAAAACAGTCGAAGATCACCGTTGCATCGCCTTCAACAGCAAGCTGAATCAATCTTAGTTTTTTTGTATGGGGATCCAAGCCGGTTGTTTCAGTATCAACTGCCACAACCTCAGCCGACAGCAGCCTTTCAGATACTGCTTTGACCTGATCCATAGTTTCAATCAGTAACCATTTCTTCATTGCATAGATCCATCCTGAAGATTTGTGCTGGTATATAACTCTGAATCAATTCAACTCAAACTGAATTTTCATCTTCTGCACCATATTCTACAGGGTGGTGTCAGGTTGTGATTAGTAGTAGTTTTTGCTTTAATAACACAGACCCTGCAACACAGTAAACTCTTAAAACTTGAATCCCTGGAGGCAGACATACAGATGAATTTCAATATTCTTCCTTTCTCACCGGGTTCAGCAAGCGAACGGAATATCAAGGCATGGTATGTTCTCAAGGCTGCTATGCGGCACGAAGTTCTTCCGGAAGACCCTGTGTTCAGCTTTAACGAACTTGTTCAAAACAGACTGGCTTTCGATAACATCTACGAATGCAGAGACTGGGTAGCCTGGGATTCCTCCGGGAAAGTCATGATCGGCCATTGCATGACCTACACTTCCAGAACGCAATTGAGCAGTGAAAGGGCCATGTTCGCCATTGATGTTCTCAAACCTTATCGTCGCCTGGGGCTGGGAGATCAGTTCATGCAATTAATTACAGAAGCAGCAGAAACCTCTGGCAGAACTCTTCTGCGAGGCTCCTCTAATGATCGGTGTGAAGCCGGGGCAGCTTTTCTTAAAAGGATTGGAGCTGAGACCGTTCTGGAAAGTCATCAGAATCGATTACAGTTGAAAGAATTAGACCGGGGTATTATCCGGAGGTGGTTGGCTCTTCCCGATAGATCCACCTTCAAAATAGCTGTAAAAGAATGGAGAGGCAGAATTCCCGAAGAACACATTCAAGAGATAACAGACTTCTACCAGACGGTTTATGATGCAGAATGGCAGAGCGATT
>JAOZLN010000052.1:0-7511 GCA_029934845.1 Candidatus Sabulitectum sp. | reverse complement strand
CAAGAAAGATATCAGTACACGCCGGAAAATGTTCTGCTGGGGGAAAAGAAGCGTCTTGCCGGGGGCAGAAAGAGGATCATCGTCTACACCAGGGCTGTTCACAACAACAAGCTCACAGGCCTCACCGAAATTTCCTGGTCACCCTCCCGGCCTTCCATAATCTCTCAGGGATACACCGCAGTGCTGCCGGACTTCAGAGGCAAAGGTATTGGAAGAAGACTGAAGGCTGAGATGCTTGAAAGAATTCTGCGCGAGCTGCCACAGGCAGAATTGATTCAAGCCGGGAATGATGACTCTAACAACTCCATTCTCAGTATCAATACTGAACTCGGGTTCAAACAATTCATCGCTACCACCACCTGGCAGGCAGCAACAGAAACTGTGAAGAAATACCTCGCTCTGAAAAAGGAATAACTAAGGCAGAATCACAAAACCTGCACTGCCGGTGTTCTTTCCCACTTCAACCACTACAGAGTACAAGCCCGGAGGAAGAAAGGTCACATCCAACTGCTGGTGAAACATCCCTGAACCCTCTATAAAACCCTCTCTGCCATAAACTCTTCTGCCGTCAATACTGAAAATGTTAAGAAAGAACTGGCCTGAAATACCAGTTTCAACAGAAAATTCCACTGTATTCACAACCGGGGAAGTAACTACTATCTCGATGTGTGCCTGCGATTGGGATAACTGTGGTTCAACACCGGCACAGATGGTATTTCGAAAAAGGAAGATGCCACTGCTGGATCGCTGAGTATCAGGGTTGTAGTTGTTTCCGGTAAGAAGATCGAGATCGCCATCGCCATCCCAGTCACACAGGCACGGGTGGGGTGTATCTCCGGTAACAATGATACCTGAAGGAGTGTGAAGGGTATCCTGCTCTGCGAAATCCATGGTTCCCGTTGGGCCTGTTCCCTGATAGAAGAAAAAACACCTGTGGTAATCGGAGACTACAAGATCGGGAAAACCATCGTTATCAAGATCTCCAATCCATGGGCAGCAAGGGCCATGATTGATCTTAACTCCCACACTTGTAAGGGTGTCCGGCTCATGAAATACAGGGTTATACGGTGGAGCCCAGGTATCAGGATCGTTCTGGAATACCAGAACAAACTCTGAGCTGGCTGAAGAACCCATACCGACCAGCAGATCAAACCTTCCATCAGGTACAAAATCAAGAACCTGTATGAAAGCTGAACCGCTGCTGGATTTGATCGGTTCACCAGGTTCGGTACACACATAAAACGGGTCTGACACTGTACCGTTACCATTGTTGAAAAAAACCTGAACACTTCCTGAACTGTTGCTTCCCTGCCCGACTACCAGATCATTCAGCCCGTCACCGTCCCAGTCCACAACCTGTGGACTTCCTGCGCAGACTCCTCATTGATGGGAATTATTCAACCCTGTGGTAAGAGGGGTTCCGTCTAAGCCGAGAATATATTCCCAGCCATTAAATACAGGATCTCCTCCACCGGAAAGATTCCTGTAGTAACGGTATCTTGAACAGTCTATATCGGTGCAATAAAGGGCAACCCCTATGATCAGGTCTTTCAAACCGTCGCCGTCCCAGTCTGCGTATATAGGGCATGGGTTCTCGTAGCCTCCAATAACAATTGGTGACCCGTCGTCACATACCATCTCCGCTTCCATAAGAACCGGAGCTGTACAAAGAACACAAAGAAAAACCAGCACAAGAATACCTGCCTCTCTGGAGTATTGTTACTATATAATTTCATATCAACGAGCAGACAAGCAGAGCCAGCGCTCTGGGTTACATTTGATTTCCAGTGGAAAACCGCTATCTTCCCAATAGATAAGGGGTGTTTATCATGAAAACTTTGATGACACTGTTAATTCTGTACACATCGGCTGTTTCAGGGCTGTCAGGCTGGTCACCAACTGCCAGCATTCAGATCACCTCACCGCAGAAGTACAGTGCTTCCATTGGCATGAGCAGTGTAGATCTATTCGGTTCCGATTCCGGCTTTCTGATCCGGCTGGAACCTGGTTTCTCCGGGGGAAAACTTCATGCAGGCACAAGGAATATGGTGATCGCTACTCTGATCCCATTTGTCTCGACGGATGTAACTGCCGCAATAATGCACACCTGGAACGATCCCTGCGGTAGATTATTGAACCATCAGACATATGCAGGGATGGAAATAAGGCTTGGAATACTTCCACTTGTGATCACCGCGGGATACTACAACCACATTGCCGGTTCAGATACGGAACACAACTGGATTACTTCTCTGGGGATCGGTGCAGGATTTTAGAGAACAAATATCTATCCGGGTTCATATCATTGACCTGTGCAAACCATCCTTGAAGCGGCGCTGGAGGAAGAAGTATTCAAAACGGCAAAGTAGATACCCGGTGATACTGGTGCGCCGCCTTGCCGGGCTCCAGACCATACAGTCTGATGGTCACCGGAAGCAATGTGTACACCATCCTGCAGGGTAGAAACCAGTCGACCGCTGATATCGTAGATATTCAGTGAAACTGTTTCATCAAATGGCAGGCTGTAGTTGATAACCGCACTTGATGTAAACGGGTTCGGTGAGATATTGAGGAAGAACAGACCTGGCTCTGTTCCATTGTTGATACCGGACGGGTCGTAAATGTACTGCACATACTCGGGATGATCAATGAAAGGATTTCTGTTGTGCTGTATGGCGTAAACCGCATTGTTCCGATCCAGCTCCTTGTCGCTTACAGGGTCATTCTGGTGCCATTCCATAAGCATATCCACAGCCCAGTCTTCAAGGTCGGCACCATCGGCCATGGCGCTGCCGGTCCATCCTGCATCTTCACCTTTGTATCTTGTTGCCATATAAAAATAATTTCTGGCGAAATCTCCTTTGTATATGTCGATTGGTTCAAAAGCCATCCCCGAGTAACCGGGGGTTACAGAGTATCCAACCCGGCTTCCGTTCTGTGATACCCAGGTGGTACTGCCAACTTCCGCATATGGGTAGTTGCTTCTTCGGTTGTTCACATAGATGTCTGTGGGAACTATGTGGAAAAGGTCTGTATTCATAGGAGAATGATCGTTAAACCAGCTTTTGGGCCAGGAGTGCTCTCTGTTGTAACCCTCACCTTCACCACTTGCTGAGCCGCCCTGATCATCGCCAAGCCTGTAGTTGTAGTTAGAGTACATATCCCAAACGTAGTACTGGTTTCCGTACTTGTCATCAGTGGTAAAAAAAGCGGTCCATAAATAATCGTAACTCTTCACTGTATGGTTATCAATGATGTTATGCAGGGCCCACTGAAGAGTCTCACCGGAAAGACCCTGGGCAGAATCATAATAACCTGACGGTATCTGCGCAGACGAGACAGCGGAAAAAAGAAGAGTTATCAGCAGTGTATTTTTTCTTATAGTCATGGTACCTCTCGTTCATGTCGTTAGTAAGATCGTATATCCGATAATAGCACCGTAACAGGTAAATCACAAAGATATGAATAGCAGATTCTCAGGGAAGAGAATACTCAGTGATCACCGGAAGGTTCTCACCAGGGCTGCCAAGCAGTTTTATAAGGCAGTTTCTAAGGGTGGAAAGAGTCAGTGGCTTACGGAGAACGGCAGAAAAACCCCCGGAGTAGTATGCGTCAATATCCCCTGCTTTTATCTGAGAAGAGCATAAGATCAGCTGCACTCTGCCTTTTGTAACAATATTGTGTGTGATCAGTTTGGCAGTTACCAGTTCATCATGATCGGATGGATCTCCATCAAGAATAGCAATTTGAATGGGACCACAGCACATATGGGACTCTTTAAAACCCGCAAGAGCCTCTGATCGATCTGCCACAGCAGTAACACAACAACCAATTCCATGAAGCATTTTAAGATAGACGCTGCGCAACTGATCATCTTCCTCTATTACCAGAACATGAACATCGGTCAGAACAATATCATCGACCACTCCAGCACTGATCCGCTTTTCAAGAGGAATGGTTAGCCAGTAGGCACAACCTGAACCGGGGACTATACGCCGATCAAGCTCTCCTCCGGCTGCTTTTGCGAATTCCCTGCAGACCTTCAATCTGCTATCCACCTCAGATGAAACTGAATCTGCAAGAGGATGAAGACTTCCATCAGGAGCCAGTTCCGCCCCGGGAAAACTCACAGAGAAACGCACTTCCATCACACTTTCTTTCGACGAGATATATGTAACTCCTATTTCGATGGCTTTTTTTGACAACTCTCCCATAGCAATTCCCAGAAGAATCTGAAGAGCATCCCGCAACCCGACCACAGGCCCATAGAAAAGATCAGGAAGCAGAGGATCTATCTTGACTCTGATATCCATATGTATGTCCTGCAATGGCTCTATTGCAAGCATCAGAAGCTTCCTGATAAGAAATTCATTCCCATCCAGAGAAAGACCTCCATGAGTGCTTCCCATTTTGTCCTGCATAAGATGCACCGCATTGGTAAGCTTTCGGCAATCTGCCTGAACTATGGAAAGCATTTCCCTCTGGTCAGCTGTCTGATCTGAATTTAGAAGCAGATCGACCATGCCGGTAATTCCACAAAGTGCCGCAATCTTATCCTTTATAAATACTGCCCGTTGCTTCATTGCTTCCTTGCTGGGAGTGCGGGCTGCCTCGGTGTTCTTTCTGTAACTCTCAACCTCCCGGATAAGCTCTCTGTTCCTCTGATCCAGGTCGCTTCTAAAGCTCTTCATCTCTGAAATATCAATGAATGCTTCCAGAAGCAGATCCTCTCCGTAAAGGTGAACTGGAATAACAGATTTAATAACAGGGATCTGGTGACCATCTTTGTGAAGAACAAAGTGGTTTGCCCTGTCAATCTTCATGTCTCTGTCAAGAATTGGGCATTGGTCCACCAGAGAAGGACAAAAAGCTGAATGGCACAGCTGGCCTACAAGTTCATCCCTCTTCCTGCCGATAACTTCACAAGCTCTGGCGTTGATCTGTCTTATGTGTTTGGTTCTGTCCACAAGAACCACGCCCACTGGAAGACCTTCCAGAATTCTGGTGGTAGCTGCTACCGCTTTTCTTAAGGCATCAGCAGTTCTCACTTCATCAGTTATGACCCGGTTTCCTCCGCGATAACCCTTCAGCTTGCCTTCATGATCAAAAACAGGCACTCCACTGGTGGAAATAATGACTTCATCCCCATTTTTTGCTATGCAGCGATTCACAAGGTTATGAAAACTCTCATTTCTTGATGAAATACGAGTGAAAACAGAGGCAATTCTTTCGCCTTCTTCAGCAGTCATGTGATCAAAAGGGGTTTTGCCAAACAATTCCTCTGCAGAGTAACCCATGCCTTCTTGAACAGATGGTGACAAGAATGTAAAAGTACCGGAAGTATCAACCTCCCACACCCAGTCGAGACCACTGAAAGCCATATCTCTGTACTTATCTGTTGCATTATTAAGACTGTCCAGTTTGTTCCTGTCACTGGCAATATCCCGTACAACTACAATGTAACCGGAAAGAACTCCCTGTTGATCAACAACAGGGGAAAATGACATACTAACCGGAACTACTTCTTCACCACTCGTGGCAAGTGATATCTCTATGGAAGAGTCTGTGTGAAGTTCTTCAAGAAGAATACGATGCCGGTCCGTAGCAGCAAGTTCGTAAAACTCAAGGCCTGAGATTGCCTCAATTGAAGATGCTTTTATCAACGAGAGAAAAGAAGGGTTTGCAAACTCAACACAAAAATTTTCATCAAGAAAAACAACGGCATCACTCATCTGCCTGAACAGATTCATTTCATAACTATCGGGTTGCTTGATCATCTTCTTTGGAGTCGCCTGTACGAGATATGAACACATCGCCATTAGTTGTTTCTATCCGGGCAGTCCACTGGCCGTCAATCGAGACTCCGTTCGTTATCTCATAACCGTCAACAGATATCTCCCCGTTCGTCGTTTCAACCTCAAGACCGATACGATCAGGTAGCTCTACTGTTATGTCACCGTTGGTGGTTTCAATGATCACAGCATCTTCCTGCACAAGAAGCAGGGCAACAATGTCACCGTTGGTGGTTAAAAGACTCTGGGCCGATAAAACTTCCACATGAATATCTCCATTTGTAGATTCCACATTTGCAGTTACATCACCTTTAATAAATGTTTCTCCATTTGTGCAGGAGTACTCGATAGTGTACCCCATATCAAAAGGGATCTTCACTGAAAGATCCACTGAACCAAAAAAGGTTCTTCCCGGATAATTCACTGAAGATTGAAGATTATCATCGGTCTGATCAAACAGTATTTCCAGCCCTTCAGGTACACCTCTACCGGAATCACCATATATGTTTGCTTCGATAAGAATGTAATCTGATTCCCATTCCGTAACTTCCAGATCTCCTCTGGAATTGCTGAAACTAAGCTGGGAACCGTACCCCATATCAAACTCCGTCGTTCTTACACCGATCAGATCCGTATCTACTTTTATGATCACACAGGAAGCTGTAAGGAACACCAGGGACATAACAAAGATTCTGTACTTCATTTGCTCTCCTGACGGTAAGAGGTTTCATTTAATGCATCAAGAGCATCATTAACACTGATATCTCCCTTGTGAAGACTCTCCAGTATTCCAATTGATGAATCGCCTTTTCCTATCCGGCTCTCAAGCACATTGAACATTTCTTCTATTCTGGCCCGCGCAGTTGGATACGAAACTCCAAGCATACGCTGAACTGCTTTCAAATTGCCTCTCGCCAGAAGAAAAAGTTCAAGTAAAGCCCGGTTCTCGCCATCCAGTGAACACAAGGCACACTCTGTGAACTCACCAGTTACCTCTGTTGCACAATCGGAACATACATACTTTACCGGATTAAGAATTCCGCCACAGGAAGGGCACCTGGTTGGTGCAGAAGCTCTAGTCACTGGAATCACCATTAATCACAATTCCTCCGCCCATTGTGGCAACAGAAAGCCTGGGAAGATCATCGCCAGTTCCATACCTGACAGCAACTTTAGACTTTCCATGCCCTTTTTCTGACCTTGATATTATAGCCGGGTCATTCCCTCCCACGTCAATAGACCCGCCAAGAGTGCTTGCATTTATCTGAACAAACACACCATCTGCCAGAAAGACTGAAATTCCTCCACCCATTGTTTTGGCCTTGGAATTTCCTTTCCATGCGGAGTCCAGAGATATATCCAGCCCTCCGCCCATGGTTTTAATGGAAAAGCTGTCACCGGGGTTACTGATGCTTATACCCCCGCCCATTGTCTTAAGCTCGACAGGAACCTTCACATTACTGCAGCTTATTCCTCCTCCTTTTGAAAAGACTTTTACAAAAGCCAGGCAGTCCGGCACTTGCACACTTAACTCTCCGCTTTTCCACAACAGAATTCTCTTGTTGTCTCTGGTTCCCACTCTTATGGTGCCGTCATTATCCAGATCGGCTCGAAGAATGCTGTCTTTGCTTCTTGACAGCGAAACTGAAATTCCTTTGCCACCGTCAACATTTCCTTGAATTACAAGTTCCTGTTCACTCTCCATTGGCTCGGAAACAG
>JAOZLN010000051.1:10445-10983 GCA_029934845.1 Candidatus Sabulitectum sp. | reverse complement strand
AGAGAGAGGAAGTGAATAGAGAAACCCCTCCAGAATCCCAGTTGCCCACCGGCAGCCTTTGTAACCAGAGCCCAGGTATAGCCCGCCAGGGTCAAATGCCCAGCCATGATAACTGATGCTGTAAGAAAGAGTGGAACATTAAAGTGAAGAAGATTACCCAGGCCGCCAGCTTCCTGAACTCCCTGTAGAAAAGACCTTCCAAGAAACCATACAGCAACAAGGATGAACAGAAACCCAAGCAGGGCAGTTATGCGACCCTTACCACCCCTGAGCATCAATCTAGAACGCTTACTCTGCTGGGTTTAGGGTTAGATGCCCTTTTCTTGTCCTCGCTGAGAGGAAGAAAACCGGAGTAGAAAGGAAGACATGCAGTTTGAAGCATGCGCAATATTCGATCCATCTGATCCATTTCTGAGCCCATTATATTTTCCAGGCTCTTATAGAAAATGGCTTCCCGCCGATCTCTGTCTTTTGTAAACAGCTCACGCCATCCCTCTGGATCCTCTATTCGACTCAGTATTCTTATCGCTTTTTTTTC
>JAOZLN010000051.1:0-10435 GCA_029934845.1 Candidatus Sabulitectum sp. | reverse complement strand
CTTTAAGATGTTTTTGTGCCCAGGATATTTAAAGCTCAACAAGACTTTTAAAAACTATGCGTGCATCCTTTGAACTCAAAAGAGACTTCAGCTGCTTACTGAGAAGCCCCCCGGTTACAATACCTCTTTTGTAAAGGCCATCAAGGGTACTCATTCTTCCAGACAGTCTTTCAATTGCTTTTTCAGTTCCAGCCATCAGGGTTTTCCTCCCGGATCTGATCCGTAATTAACCAAAGGTTCAACGTTCCATGGGGATCTCTGACCACCAAGTTTCTTCCGCAGATGATTCAACCCCAGATAAAGCCCGCAAACAATCTCTACAGCTCCATCGTTGTCTCTGATAAAACTGTCGACAATGCTGTTGGTTCTAATCCAGTATTCCAATTCCCCATTGCAAATATTAACATTTACACGACACCAGGCAAGCGCTTTACGCCTTTTCTGCTGCAGCAGTTCAATAAGTTCAGGAATACCCTCCCCGGATAGTGCAGAAACTGCAAGCTCGCCTGCTGAAGATGAATCTGCCAGATCACACTTGTTCCAGACTGTAACCCTGTCAACAAGCCCTGCATCAATTTTTTCAAGAGTATCTGTAACAGTTGACAGTTTTGAGTGTTTGTCCGGGTCTGCGGTGTCTGCCACCAGCAGAATAAGATCCGCTTCGCGAACAACATCCAGCGTGGATCTGAAACTGGCAAGAAGTGATTTGGGAAGTTTTTCAATAAAACCCACGGTATCACTGATGATAACAGACCCCCCCCGGGGCAGATCAAGTCTTCTTGATGTGGTATCCAGAGTGGCGAACAGTCGATCTTCAGCATGAACCCCTGCATCACATATCCGGTTAAGAAGAGTACTTTTACCGGCGTTTGTATAACCTGCCAGGGCGATGGAAAACATTCCTTCCCGCCTGCTGTGCCTTACTTTTGCCCCGGCATCAATTGCATCAAGTTTTTTTTGCAGAGAGGACATCCGCATTCTGGCTCGACGCCTGTCCACTTCCAGCTGGGTTTCTCCAGGCCCTCTTGTGCCGATTCCGGCACCAAGACGATCAAGATGATGCCACATTCCAGACAATCGGGGAAGCATATATCCAAGCTGGGCAAGCTCAATTCTAAGCTTCGCCTGCGGGGTTCTGGCCTGAACTGCGAATATCGCAAGGATCAGCTCAGTTCTGTCAATAACCTTGCACTTCGACATTTCTTCAAGCCTGTTAACCTGACCAGGGCTGAGATTGTGATTAAATACAAGAGTGGTCAGCCCCATGTTTTCAGCAACACCACTGATCTCTTCAGCCTTGCCGCGGCCAACAAAGAAACCGCCATCCGGCCTGGCTTTTTTCTGGGTAATTTGATGAATGACTTCGCCACCGGCACTTTCCACCAGCCGGATCATCTCGGCAATACCGGAGGGATCAATATCGGTGCCGTTAAGTGCCACAGAAACAAGAAGAACCTGTTCGAGTTCCTTGTTGGTAACAGACCTGAACAGAGTCTGATTGCTGGACATCAGGAAGTTTTTTTCTTTCCCAATACCTTTTTATGAATAAGTTTCTTTGCCTCTTCCAAAGTCACGACTCGAACAAGCGAGAGCTCTCCTGCAAAAACAATAACAGCTTCATTCAGAACTCTTTTCTCGGAGGGATTCATCTTCGAAATAGAGGACCTGGCAAGAACATCTCTTATGGCAGTGGCAATAATAAGGGGATCTCCGGAGTTGACCCGCTCTTTAAGAACATCAATTCGTCTGCGCCAGTCTTTGGGCAACTCTTCGCCCTCTGTTGCCAGCATCTTCATTGCAGAATCAATATCTTTCTTGGAGGAAACTTTACGAAGCCCGGACTCGCTGATCGAGAATAAAGGCAGCAGAATTCCAGCCCTGCCTCCAGAGAGTTTAATAACAACACATTCAACCAATTCTCCGGATATATCCTTCATACTAATACTGGTAATAACGCCTGCGCCGTGGTACGGATGAACAACTTTGTCATTAATCAAATACTGCACTGTACCTCATACCTCCCTGATGGAAATTGAGGCGAAATATAGCATTTATGAGGTCAATTGTCAATTCAGAAAAGCACTGCCAATAAGTATGTGAATATCTGAGACAGGGATTGCTTCCAGTGAAAATTCTGCACTTTCAGGAAGAGCCTGGAAATACTGTCTCAACAGTATTTCAAGGGTACTGGCTTGAGTATTCTCATCTTTGAAGAGGAAGAGAGTTTCAGTGAGAACCTCTGGAATGCCAATTTCTTCACTGAATCTGTCCGCATCCCGAATATCTGTTACGGCTATCAGCCATTCCGTACCCTCAATATTGCATGCCTTGCCGTCAATTCTGCCTGCAGCCCATGTTGCAGCTCCCAATCCGTCAAGAGAGTACTGAATTCCGTGGTTAACAATATCTACAAAAAGAGTGCCCGAAGGAGCTTCCGGTTGATAAAGAAATTGACTGTTTATTCCAGAGTAATTCAGGTCTGTACCCAGAAGAATTGTCAGATCAACGGTTTTAACCGTAAAGGAAGTGTCTGCGATCTGGTAGACACTCTGCCCCAAAGGCATATCTCTTAAGGGAACCGAAGGGTCCGAACGCCTTGCAAGTATGAGCGAAGACTGACGATTTGTGGTGCCGACCAGAGGGTACACATAGGAATATTGACTTACGGAACCTGCACGAAACAATTGTTCCAGGTCAGGTACTCCGGAACTGTTGGAAATCCACACTATTGCAGAATCTTCAAGGGGTACCATAACATCAGACAACACTGTTTCCTCTGCGGGAAGGGTATCAACCCACGGAGAATCAACCTCAACCTCAACCTGAGCCTCCGGAATATCCTCAACAGGAACAAATTCAGCATCTGTTTCCGGGGCTGGTGGAAGAGCTGAAGAAGTTATCGCGAAATATGCCAGAACAACCACCGCAACAGACCCAAGTATCCAGTACAGTTTCTTGTGATTTCCGGTGGAAGAAGTGCTGCCCTCAGGCCTTGTAAAAGCCTGACCCTGGTCAAACGAGCCCTCATCTGCCTCTTCGTTTCCATTAGAAGCAAGACCATCAAGAATTAACTTGACAGCTTTAAGACCATTTGGCCTGTTCACAGGGGAAGCAGCCACCATATCTTGTATTGCAGTTTGCATTTCAGCAGAAAGCTCCTGCCAGATCTGCAGCTGCTGCTCTCTATTGTCTGTTCCCGCAACAAGACGGAAAAGAAGTGAACCAATAGCAGAAACATCACTTCGCGGGTCTGAAGGTCTGGATGACTGTATCTCCGGGGCGGTAAATGGGGATTCCGGGATTCCACGTCTTCCTGCAAGCATTAAGATTGAAGAACCATGAAGAACAAGCATTTCAGGACCAATGTATCCGCAGATCATTCCTGCAGCCTGAAGATCTGATACAATATCCAAAGCCATTCCAGCCAGATCAATAGCCTCTTCTGAAGTGAAACGACCAACAGCATTGATTTTTTCACAAAGAACTATGTCAGTTCCAATATCAAACAGCACAAGTTTCTGCTGCCCCGGCAGATCGCGAGAAGACACCGGCGGAATCAAACCAGCAACCGATGGCCATCTATGCTGATAAACCCCGGATGCGTCAGAAACCTCTGCAAGGAATTTTCTTCCCTGGTAGTCTACGCGGCTCAGCGAGTAGGTATTATCAGAATAGATCTCTGATTCGAAGCGCAGGCCACAGCTTCCGAAAAGATCAGTATCCACTGGCATTGGATGAGTAATTCGGCGCTTCCTTGGTCACCGTTACATCGTGGGCATGACTCTCCCGGAGACCGGCAGATGTCATTCGAACAAACTTTGCCCTTTTGTACAATTCGCTAATACTATCAGCTCCCACATATCCCATGCCTGATCTGAGCCCTCCTGTAAGCTGAACAAGATAGTCGCTTACAAGCCCCTTGAAAGCGACCATACCTTCAATACCTTCCGGTACAAGCTTCTTTTCAACAACCGCCTCCTGAAAATATCTGTCTGCACTACCCTTTTTCATAGCACCCATGGATCCCATACCGCGATATGTTTTGAATTTTCTACCCTTGTAAATAATTGCTTCACCGGGACTCTCTGTAGTTCCAGCAAAAAGGCTTCCAATCATTACACTGGAAGCTCCGGCGGCAAGAGCCTTAACAATATCTCCTGAATATTTAATACCGCCGTCTGCGATGATTTTCTTACCGTGCTTTGCCGCAGCTTCGGCACAGTCATAAATAGCGGTGAGCTGTGGGCAGCCGATTCCTGCCACTATCCTGGTGGTACAAATGGATCCCGGTCCAACGCCAACTTTTACGGCATCAGCCCCTGATTTGATCAGCGCATCAGTCGCTTCAGCAGTAACTACATTGCCTGCAACTATTGCCAGGTCAGGGTACTTTGCTCTGATTGCCTCTGTTGTTTTAAGCACGCTTATGCTCTGTCCGTGAGCAGTGTCTATAAAAATGCAATCAACCCCCGCCTCAACAAGAGCATCAGCTCTGGTCAACGCGGCTTCGCCAACACTCACGGCCGCTGCAGCCCTCAATCGCCCTCTGCTGTCTTTACAGGCTTCAGGGTACTCCATTGCCTTCTGGGCATCTTTAAGGGTGACAAGCCCTGCAAGGTGTCCATCAGCACTCACGAGTGGCAGTTTCTCAAGTCGATGCCGCCGGAGCAGAACAAGAGCATCCTCAATACTTGTTCCAACCGGTGCAGTAACCAGATCATTAATATTAGTCATCAGCTCGATAATGGGAGTGGAACCATCTTGTTCAAAATGGTAGTCTCTGTGTGTTAGAATGCCGCACAGTTTGTGGTTTTCAAGAACAGGGAACCCGGAAACTCCTGTTTCTTCCGCAAGCATCAGTGCATCGGAGACAAGAGCAGACTTCTTCAGGGTAACGGGATCATTAATTACTCCACCCTCGGCTCTCTTTACACAACGCACCTGGCGCGCCTGCTCTTCAATGGAAAGATTCTTGTGAATAACGCCCATCCCACCCTGCTGAGCAAGAGCAATTGCCATACCAGCCTCGGTGACTGTATCCATAGCAGCACTCAAGATCGGAATGTTAATAACAATATCCCGACACAGCTCGGTGTGAAGGCTTACCTGACCCGGGTGAACATTCGAGCTTGCAGGCAGAATCAGAACATCATCAAATGTAAGTGCTTCCTGTGCTTCTCTTGGATTCATTCATTCCTCCTGAAAGAGAGGCCTCAGTCGGCCCAGTAAATTATCCTCCCACAAGTAGGGCAGGTGTGAATTTTAAGATTTCTTTCCGGATCGGAACAAACTGCTGTTGGCAGCCTTGTCAGACACCCGGAACATCGACCCATAAGAGCAGGAACCACAGCATTTCCGTAATGCTTTGTCAGTTGATTATACAGACCACGCCATTTTCTGTTAATGCTCTTGCAGTATTCCTCTCTTAATTCCCTCAGTTCTTCAAGGGCCCCCTCTGTGTGAAGGCCCATGTCGGCTTCCCGTTTTCTGATATCTTTTCTGTTCAGATCTGCGATCATCACATCAAGGTCATGAAGGCTGATCAACTTCTCAAGCTGTTTTTCCATCTACTCTCCCTGTTCCTCGATCTGAAATCCCAGTAAGGTAATAATCTCGGCCTCACTGCCGGCTGCGGCGATACTATCCCCTGATTTCTTAATCCTGGATGCAATGTGACCTAGAAACTTATTGTGCTCCTGAGGAGAATTCACCTTGACTGGTGAAACAAACAAAATAACGGTGTTAACCTTTTCCTCCGGCCATGGAATACCAGTTTCTGATCTGCCTACAACAACAGTTAACTTGTCTACAAGAATACTTCTGCAATGGGGCAAAGCTATACCGCTATGCACAATTGTAGCACCCACTTTTTCTCTTACATCAAGAGCTCCTGCAAGCAGCCCTCTGGCTCTTTCACCAATATTGAAGAGTCTCAGCAACTCTTCAATAACTTCAGTTCTGGAAGTAGCTGACAACGCAAACTTACATAAGACTGTGTATTTCAAAATGAACTCTCCCTTGCCATTTACTAGTCTAATATAGAATACTGTATGTGTCCTGCAAGTTTTGTAAAATTCTAAAGCAACAACGCGATTGGGTAATATGCAAAGTAATGAAAGATTTGACACCTACCTGACTGATGATGGCTACTGGGCAATCACACATGATGATGCAGATAGAATCTTATACTCCAATCGCTTACAAAACATCGCCACCGGTTTGAATATGCAGGTTGAAACCATGATTTCTCTCCTGCGAAACACCAGCGAAGGTAAGTGGCCTGCTCTTCTGGGAGGAAAATTATTCATACTATCGGTACTGCAGCTTTCGTCTGCGTCCAGAATACTGAAATTGAAACCGGCTGATCCCAGAGAAATATCAGATATGCTTGCTGAAATAACTGGAGATGAGATCTTTGTTCTTGTCACTTTCCAGGGGAAGATCCTGGCAATGTCAAAGAAGGCCATCTCTCTGTTCAAGGAAAGCGATGATCTAACATCGCTTTTTGACACATCATCTTCCTGGGCAATACAGGCAGCGGTGCAGAAATGCAGTAAAACAGGCACAACACCTGATTTTCTCATAGGACACAACGCTGAAGAGAATGCCAGATTGAATTACACACTTTCCATGAGAAAACTCCTGTCTCCCGGCAGGCTGATCTACTGTCGCCTTACGGTTCCATCTGTAGCTGTTGTTACCCGAACAACCGACAGAAGAAGCCTGATCGGAATACTGCTGGAAGAGAGTTTCTGCCCTGCTTTTACAGTTGACGCCAAGGGAGTAATTACTTCCATGAACGAAATAGCCAGAGGAGTTTGCCTGCAGATGTGGGGAACAAATCCCACAGGATCAAGCCTTCTTGGCTTCGTTCACCCGGATCACCGAAAGACAATTCAGCTTAGACATGAACAAAGAAACAGAGGCTACACTACTACTTCAAGATTCTCAGTGAAACTGCAACCATCACTCTCTGGATCGGAATTTGTAGTTAATGTCTCAGTTGTTCCCATTCCTGACACCGAACAGTATGTTATTTTTGCACAAACCAAGTCCTCAAGCTCGAAGGATGAGAACCAGGATCACAATGAGGAAATACCTCAGATACTTCTGAAGTTACTTATGAAAGAGAACATGTCTCAATCTGAGATTCTGGAAACTGTTTCCGGATCACTGGGAGCAACTTCTGCAGCTTACATTCATGAAGGAGAGATACTTACCATCGGAGATTCCAGAGAACTGGTACAGATACTTGATCCGATTCAGCTGGCTGCCAGCCCCTGTGGCTTCAGAGAGGATGGTATTTTTCTTCACAGAATTCATTCAGGATTCAGTATTTCACATCTTATTTTTCAGGGGATGCAGAAGCACCAGTTAAAACCGCTCAGCCTGGCTGTTCTTCACGGAGCCTCCAGAGTGCTGGCAGAGCAGGAGGCAAAGCTTGCTCTAAGGGCTGGTCATCGCATTCTTGCCACTGTGAAGGCCCTGGCAGACGGCTTTTTGAAAAAGACTGAGCCTCTGGAGGGAATGCTCTCTGACCTTGCCGGGGAATGCAGGGCTGAAACTGCAGTTGTTTTCAAGATCAATTCCACCGGGAGCGCCCTTAAAGGGATAGGTTCATCAGGCGTTGTGGGAATGCTGCCTGACCTTCCGATCGAGGCCTTGAATACTGCATCCTGGTCATGCATTCGCGGTGAAACTGCATTCTTCGCGGAAACCCCGGAGGACGACCTGCGATTCTCACCTGTTTTTCCAAACTCAAGATCAGAGCTGGCGGTTCCCTATTTCAATGGAAGTGTAACTGAAGGGGTAATCCTGCTGGCATCTACTGAAACTGAAGCATTCCATTATGTGGAAACCGAGTTGATCCAGATGATGGCCATTCTCTTCAGCACACCTGAGAATTCCAGTGATAGAAGTGACAGTCTCGTTTCCTCAAGCAGTTCCAATACAATGAAACTAAAAGCAATGGACTACATTACACACAGCATAACAGCCCTCTATTCCACATCTCAAGTCCACCTTGAATCCATGGAGGAATCAGTTGCCGGCTGTAATGAAACCACTGAAAGCGTCCGGGATCTCTCAGATTCTGTAATAAAACTAAGTTTTTTCAGCAAATGGTCTCTCTGGTGGCTGAGAATCTCAGTTTACAACGAGTCTCCGGATCACAGATGGATAAACCCTATTCCTCTTCTGGAAAAAGTACTGAACGAATTCCGGGTGATTTACAACACTCGGGGCATTACAGTCAGCTTTCATCCACCAAGGAATGATATTGAGGTTTGTACGGACGGGGCATTTGTAAGCATGATAGCCTATTCCCTGCTCATGTGTATCATGGATCATTGTGATAACTGCAGAAAGGTGGATCTTGCTCTTGACCAGCTGGAAGATCACTGGTTCTTCAGATTTGATACATCTGGTGGGAGTATTCCAGGGGAATGCCTGGCAATAGACAGGCAGCCGGAAGAACTGAATATGGCGTTTACCCTTGCATGGAAGCTTACGGAAGAGCTTGGTGGTACTGTTAGCACATTATCCAACAAGGGAAAAACAACACGGATGATTGTAAGACTGAAAGTGAGTGGCTGATGAATCGGGATTACTTATGCTAACCAAATCTGATCTGATGTATGACCTGCCTGAAAAGCTGATCGCACAGCACCCGCCAAAGGTCAGAGGAAGCTGCAGACTGATGATTCTGAACAGGAAAGAAAAAACTTTCTCTGAAATTGAGTTCAGTGGTATCTCAGATCACATCAGTCCTGATGATGCACTTGTTCTTAACGATACCAGAGTGATCCGCGCAAGGCTGAAAGGCACCAGGGAAAGCACTGGTGGTGCTGTTGAGCTGCTGCTGCTTGAGAAAATTACTCCTGTCCTGTGGAAAACTATGGTTAGACCGGGCAGAAGATGCCGCACCGGCAATGTATTCTCCTTCGATCTCACTCTGAAAGCAACCGTTCAGGAAGAGTTGGGAATGGGAAGAGCCCTGGTAGAATTTTCTTCAGGGGGAAAAACTGAAGAACTGATTCACAGCGCAGGAACGATACCCATTCCACCTTACATAAAGAGAGCTTCTGATGAGATGGATAATGTGCGCTACCAGACTGTTTTTGCCCAGAATGACGGAGCAGTTGCAGCACCAACGGCAGGGCTTCACTTTACTCCTGAAATTTTACAGCGTATTCAAAATACCGGAACTTCTATTGACTACCTTACTCTTCATGTTGGTCCGGGAACTTTTCAGCCGCTTCGGAAGGAATTACTTGCTGAAAATACAATGGAAGAGGAACGATATGATGTTTCATCGCAAACTCTTAACTCCCTGAGAAAGTGCCGGGAGAAACAGGGAAAAATAATAGCGGTTGGAACAACTGTTACAAGAACTCTTGAATCAATAGACATTTATTCCAGCAGAAACCTTTCAGAAAGTACATCCATCTTCATCCACCCCCCATACCAGTTCAGGAATGTGGATGTTCTTCTAACTAATTTTCATCTGCCCGGCAGCTCTCTTATCTCTCTTGTAGGAAGCTTTGCTGGACTTGATCTGATAATGGAAGCATACAAGAAAGCAATTGAAGAAAAATTCATGTTTTACAGCTATGGTGATGCCATGCTTATCATCTGAGGAGTGATTTTGTCTTACCATACTCAAAAACCTGCGGCGAACAGCAAAGTACTCGCACTGGCTTTGCAGGAAACCCTATTTGCTACGGCATGGGGAGCACTGGCTGGAGCACTGTTTCTACCACTTACCAACCTGTGGTTTTATGCCATCCTGCCAGGTGTATTGATCTCTATACATTTTCTTGTTTCAATGGAGCTGTCCGGCAACGGAAGCCCTCTGGTTTCTCTTGAGATCAGGCAATACTCCGCTTACAAACAAAAGTCGGTATCAAGATCAAGGGTTTTCTTCAGGATTCTGCTTACTATAATTCTGTTTCCCACTGCTCTGATCGGTTACATACCTCTGTTGTTCGGGAAAAGATCCCTTCCTGAAAACTTCACCGGTCTCCGCCTGACCGCAACGGACAGAAGGCTTGATCCAAGACCACTATCAACAATAAATGCCGTAATTAGAAAAGCCACAATACGAATAAGAGCACTCACAATTGTTCCTTATGCTGCAGCGGCAGCTGCTTTCATCCTTCTCCACTCTGCTCCTTCTGTAATGTTAATGCATACAGCAGAGATTCAGGACGGCCTTCCAGAGCATGAAGAAGAACTGCTAACACACTATCTTGAGCTTACTGCATTGCATCCTGAAGAACTTGAATACCATGTAAGACTTGCAAGTCTCTACTACCGAAACAACATGGAACAGGATCTTACGAACGAGCTTACAACAATTGCAGAAATTGATTCAACACATGCTATTCTAATGCTGGCAGATACCACTGCGTTTGCTTTCGAAATGCTGGAACCG